>DNYO01000018.1 GCA_003506795.1 Deltaproteobacteria bacterium | reverse complement strand
GGCTTCCTCCCCAGCCTCTCTTCTATGCCTCCAGCGAACCCCCGAAAGGGGGTGAAGCGGGCGTGAGACAGTCTTTTCGTCTTTCCTGCTTTTCACCTTCCGGCGGCCAGGCATCCCCGTTGTCAGGGCCCTAATTATTGTACTCATTCGCCCCGTTGAGGAGTCTCTTATAGCCGTGGAGAAGCAGCTCAAACTTCTTCGATCTGATTATGCCCCTGCACGCGTAGATAGCAGCCGAAAAGGCCAGATAGAAGTAACCGAACACGCATTGTGCAAGCGCTACAATTTTCGCGGGGCGGGAAACCGCCACTATGTCCCCATATCCCACGGTGGTCTGCGTCGTCGCGCTGAAGTAAAGAGAATCCAGGTACGTGATTGGGGCTTGTTTATTCAGGCTATGCACCAGGGCGGGTTGTGCGGGGGAAGGCAAGACATAGTAGTATAAACCGGAGAAGATAATCGCCATGCCCATGAAAAACAGGATGATAGGGCAAAAACTTCGTTCGTTGTTAATGATGGAAACGATGAATCGCGCCATGATGATTACCTCCTTTTGTTCTTCAGTGGTCTGAAGACAGGCCTGAATTTGAAGAAAAAAAGACTACCATATTCATTATTTATTGCAAGTGTGTTCGGCACCAGGCTTGCACGGGCGGGAAAGAACTGTGACGGAGATAAGGGCGCTTACGCTAAACGGCACGGTCTTCCTTTTCAAGATTGTTATGTCCTTTGTCGCTTTTGTCTCATAAGGTAATTCTATGGTAAAGTACGTAAAAAATTCAGAGGAGCCAGAAATATGCCATTCTTTGATAAGAACGGAAATATGGTAGATAGCGACAAAATAAACCTCGATAACGGTTTCCCGACACTGCAAGACCTGGATGAGGCCCAGGCCCCTCAGAGAAAGAAATTATTATCGCTTCCGGATAATATGCCCAAAACATCGATCGTTCTTACCGTGGTAGTGGTCGTGCTTCTTATCGTTATCGCTATACTCATGCTGAAGATAAACTCCCTGAGCAAGCAAGTTACACCTTTGCCAAAAGCAAACAAGCAGCTTGATACCACCCAGACAAAGTATGATGCTCTCGAGGCACGGGTCCAGAAACTTGAAGAAGCTGCCAAAAGAAAAACGCAACCGGTCGCGGCGTCCAAGAAGTTGAATGACCAGAGAAAGAAACAAGTCCGATAGGAGATATCGATTCGCTCTGCGGTGTGCAAACGGATCAATTCAGGTCCAGCCATTCAACATAATGGAAGCCTTCAAGCTCCTTCAAGATGAGGATAAAAACTACGTCAAGATCATCATCGGGAACAAAGTATTTGAAGGCTATGAGTAGTAGACCCATGTTTCGTAACCAACATTGTGGAGAAATTCCCAGTCGTGAAGCGAAAGGATAGGGCGGTCTACGGCGTGACCACAGCTGGCCTTTGCGTATCGTGGAGGGGAGAAGGTGATTTTCGCAATATTTTCACATTCAACAAAAAGGCCATCAAGGAGATGGCCTAAAGTGTTGAAGGAATTGGTGGAGCTGAAGGGGATCGAACCCTCGACCTCTTGACTGCCAGTCGCAGGAACAGCATCTACAGGGGTCTGAAAATACCTGCTTTTCTAATAGATATCAAATAGTTGCATATATTCATGTTTTTTTAAGTTTTCTGCAAAATAGGCGTTTTTGGGGCCAATTTGTCACAAAATTTTCACAATTGTTTCACATCAAAAAACCGGTTTCTTTGGTATTTCCTTTTCTTCCTGTCGGGTGAAGAATGTCGATTGTCGGATAGTACTTTGCGACTATTTATTATCAATTTGAATTGCTGGAGCGCATACTTGAGTGTGATGAAAGGGAGAGCGTATCCCTTCAACTTCTTTTTTTGCCTTTCCATGGATTCCCGGGAAGGTGAACCGCCATCACATCCAGGGCAAACTCGGCGGCCTCCTTCAAATCCCAGCCGCTGTCCTTGACAACCAATGGCCCTATGTCATCAAGAAAACGTGGATCGCCAAGCTTTTCGCTGAGGTTTTGCTCAAACTCTGCACGGGATATCTTGTGGCCTTCATTTTCCATATATTGCAGGAAGCAGTTGATCACACTCTCCGGTCGGGCATCGGTTATCCTGAAAGCGGTCCACAGGTCAAAGAGGTCCCTGCCTTTCTTCCGCTGGTAGAGGGCCCGGACCTTCGTTCCCAAGAGTTCCTCAAGATGATAGGTGGATATGAAGGCGGTACCCGAATACCAGCGGGAATTGACAGCGAAACGGCGTTTCTCGAGACCGAGTATAACAAAATGTTCCCGGGAGTTTATTTCAACCTTGAGTTTCAACGCCAACCCATTTTCCGATTCCATCCGATAGGTCAACGTCACCCTTCCCTCCGACATGCTCCGTCTTGGCTGGCCAAGCCAATGATTGAGCCTTTCCTGCAAAGCGTCCATAATTGATCCAATGGGTGCGGCGTGGACCTGGACGAGATCAATATCTTCCGAGTATCTCAGGGGCGTCAAATGAAGCTTGAACAAGGCGGTTCCGCCGCGAAAGGCAAGTTCCTCAGACAAGACGGGATGGCTGAATATTTCTATCAGGGCCCTGGATATAATGAGATCCTGTTCAATCTGGGCATCTTCCGTCCACGGTGCCCATTGCCGCCATTCCCGTATATAGGCGAGGGGTATCAAATGTCCGCCTCGAGAGGTGAGTTGACAAGCAGTTTCCAGCGCCCGCTCGATTTTGATCCCTTCGTCGTCAACCCTGGCACCAGCGGTATGCGGGCCGGTCCTTTCTCGCCTATGTATGCCGCGAGTATGTTTGCGTTTTCCTCTTCCCCCTGTTTCTCAAGGAGGTAGCCCAATCTCTGGACCCAGGCAGTCGGAGAAAATGCGGCGGCTTCCAGTAATCGCGACGCATCAATTTTCTCCGCAAGTTCTGACAGGACCATGAGCACATTATTCAGGCCGCCGCTGCGTCTTTCATATCCTACCAGGTCAAGCGCGGTGGCTTCAGGGGTAGACACGCGTATCGTTCCGGAAGGCGTATTCCTTCTTTGAGTGGGAACGTCGGTAATGTTTTTTCTATATATAAACTCAACCTGCACCTTTCCGCAGTTTATCTTTCTGTGCGTTTTTGAAGCCACGATCTGAAAAACCTGAGGCCTCTGGTGAGCTGCCCCGTGATACTCGGCAGCGCTGAGAAGTCCTACGTAATAAGGCTCTCCCAGATGTTTCATGAGATCATCTACAAATTGCTCGGCAGGCAGACAACCGATAGCACGATACTCTGGAGGAACGATTACGTAAAACCCGCGGTGAGGCATAGCTACGCGACCTTTCTTCAAAAGCCTGCCCACGGCAGCCTTGACGGCCACGGTTGACGAAACACTGAATGCCTCAATGTCTTTCAGGGTAAAGCTGAATCGCCCGTTTGCGGAAAGCTCATCAATTATGTTCGAAAGCATTTAATCCTCTGTAGTTATTGTTTGCACATAATAACATTTAGCGTTGCTGAGTGCAAATAGTAAGTACAACAATCGCGAGTCGGCACATGCCTTACAGACTTGCCAGCCACAAGCGTTTCCAATAATGAGTTCCCGCCGAAGGCGTGCAAAGTGCGGCCTGATCCCGGCTGTCTGGGGATCTGGACGCAATTCTTTAAGGCTTCCTCCCATCCTTTCTTTCATGCCTCCAGCGAAGCGGGTGTGAGACATGTCTTTCAAGAACTCTTGGCAGTGACAACCTGAAAATGACTCACTGTGACCACGATCACAGCCCTTTGTGTGCCGGAAGAAGAAAAGGTTTTTTTCGCAATTTTTCACATTCCACAAAAAAGGCCATCAAGGAGATGGCCTAAAGTGTTGAAGGAATTGGTGGAGCTGAAGGGGATCGAACCCTCGACCTCTTGACTGCCAGTCAAGCACTCTCCCAGCTGAGCTACAGCCCCGTTAGGTTAGTGTTATAACAGCCCGAGGCTTAATTGTCAATGGCAATTGCGCCGTGCGACGTATGCCTTAGAAGTTGCAAAGGACGGGAAAAGTTATTACCATGTGAAGGTAATAATGACATCGTGCGGGGAGGTGCTCTATGAAGACAATCGTCTATTTGATGGCCGCCGTTTGTTTTCTTTTCATGTCGGTGAGCGCGGGTTATAGTCAGAGTGCGGCATCGGGGGCTCTGATAAAGCTGCCGGAACCTAAGTATGATGGGAACGTGTCAGTTGAAAAGGCCTTGAAGGAGAGGCGGTCGGTGAGGGTGTATAAAGACAGCCCTCTGACCATGGCCGAGGTTTCCCAGATACTCTTTGCGGCGCAGGGCGTAACGGAGCCCGGCCGGGGACTCCGGACCGCTCCCTCGGCCCGCGCGCAGTATTTCCTCACCGTTTATCTTTTTGCCGGGAACGTAACGGGGCTCAAGGCGGGGATGTATCGCTATGTTCCGGCTGGCCACGCCCTTGCGGTGGTTGCCGAGGGGGATATCAAGGGCAAGCTGTACAAGGCGGCCGGCCAATCTCCGATACAGAAGGCACCGGCGGTGCTTCTCATAGCAGGGGCGGAGGACAAGGCGGCGGCGAACACGAACTGGATGTATTTCGAGGCGGGCCATGCGGCGCAGAACGTGTACCTGCAGGGTGTGTCGCTTGGTCTTGGAACCGTTGTCATGGCGGGATTCGATGCTGAAGCGGTGGGCAAGGCGGTAAGCATGCCGGCGAATGAAAAGACCCTTTATATAATGCCTGTAGGGAAGAAATAGATTATAATGTAATCCCGGCGGCGATGAGTTCGGGGAATCCAAAAAAAGAAGGGGTTTAAATGCTGCTTTATCTCGTGCGCCATGGTGAGGCGAAGCGGGAGGATGAAGATCCCGAGCGGGGCCTCACCGACAACGGGCTGAGGAACGCCCGCAGGATGGGCGAATTCCTGTCATTCATGGATACGCAGTTTGACGTCATAATCCACAGCACGAAGAAGAGGGCGGCCCAAACGGCCCAGGTCTTCACTGAGTCCATCAGGCCGAAAAAAGGTATCGGTGAGGAACAGGGGCTCGCGCCCAATGACGACCCGGCGCCGTGGGTGGAACGGATCAATGCCATGGATGAAGATACGGCCATTGTCGGCCACCTTCCTTTTCTTGACAGGCTCCTGGGGCTTCTCGTTCTTGGTGATGCCGACAGAAGAATTGTCGATTTCAAGGCTGCCGGAGCCATATGCCTGAAACCGGCGGGCAGCGGCAGGTGGCTCATTGTCTGGGCCCTCGGCCCGGAGGTCATATGGTGAGCCCTCTCGCGGCGGTCATCATCTTTCTTGCCGGGGTTGCACTGGGCGGTATTGTCTTCTCGCTCATCGTATCCTACCGCTCTCGCGGGAGACAGGGACAGCTGGAGGCGAGGGCCGGGTCTGCCGAGGCGATCGTGAACGAGGTCAGGCAGCAATGCCAGCAGGGCCAGGAAGAATCGGAGCGTCTGCGGGCCCAGCTTGCCGCGGAGAGCAACGCCAGGGTAGAGGCGGTCGCAAAGTGCGCGGCATCGGAACTGCGCCTGAAGGAAGAGATGGAACGCCTCGAGGCCTTCCGGAAGGAATTGAGCGAAACCTTCAAGGCCCTTTCACTCGATGCTCTTGCGAACAATACAAACGAATTTAAAAAATATGCCGACGATTTCATGAAGCTTGCCGAAGAGAAACTCAAGTCCCAGACCGCGGAAGGGAAAAAGGAGCTCGAGGGCAAGAAGGACCTCATCGACAGGAATATCGATTCCATCGGCAAGACCCTGACCGAGGTCCAGAGACGGATCGAAGATGTGGGCAAGGTGAGCGGCGAGCGCATCACCGAGGTGACCACCCTTATCAAGAAGCACGAAGAAGTCACGACGAAGCTCAAGGACACGACGGAGCACCTCGGCCGGGCACTGGCGAGTTCCAAAAAGCGGGGCGAATGGGGCGAGCGGATGGCCGAGGACATTATTCGCCTTGTAGGGATGGTGGAAGGGATCAACTACGTCAAGCAGACGACCCTGGAGAGCGCACCGGGGAGGCCCGACTTTACCTTTCTCCTGCCCAACAACCTGAGAGTGAACATGGATGTCAAGTTCCCCCTCGACAACTTCACCCACTATCTCGACGCAGAGGCGGAACACGACAAGAAGCGTTACCGCGACGAACTTCTCAAGAACACGAAGGTCATGATAAAGCAGGTGACGACCCGGGAGTATATAAATCCCGCGGAGAACACCGTAGACTACGTCATCGTGTTCATTCCCAACGAGCAGGTCTATGGCTTCATCCAGGAATCGGACGCGACGATCATGGACGAGGCCCTGAGGCAGAAGGTCATCCTCTGTTCGCCCTTCACGCTCTACGCGGTCCTTGCCGTCATCCGCCAGACTATCGAGAACGTCAACCTGGAACGGACGGCGTCGGAGATACTCAAGCTCCTCAGCGAGTTTTCGAAGCAATGGAAGCTGTACAAGGATAAGTTCAAGGCCATGGGTGACCGGATCGATGCGGCAAAAAAGGAATACGATACCCTTGCGACCACACGGACCAACATGCTCGAAAGACCGCTGAGGAAGATAGACGAACTGAGCGTCCAGGATGCATTGGAGATCGAGGCGGGGGGCCTTCTGCAGGATGAAACGTAGTCTGACTTTGACCTCGGTTCTGGCCGTTTTCCTGATGCTGTTTCTCTGTGGGGTCTCAGGAGCAGGCGCCGGCAGTGACCTTCCCGGATTCCTTGAAGGGAATTATGGTCTTATCGGCAAGAAACCGGGAAGCGATGATACCTATTCCGGCTCGGCGAGGATCAGGATTAACGGCGATAAGCTGGAGGTCCTGCGGTGTGTGGGCTCCTCCCGGTTCGAGGCGGAAGGTTCCATAATACCCGTCACGAGTGACAGAATATCTCATGTGAAGGTCCGCTGGAGCGACGGAAAGGATCAGTACGAGGCCCTGTATGCCATACACGGGGACGCCGATAACTATGCCAGGCTTTCGGGGCCCTATGTGCGGATGGACGACCAGACAAGTTTCGGCTGGGAGCTTCTTTATGTCGATCCCAATGGCGGGCCGGTGTGCAGATAGATACGGCCTTTTTCCTCAACAGGGCCGGACAAAGGAGACACTAAATGGAAGAAGCGAACCGTTTACGCATTGTCTTGAAACAGCTCATAGAGAACAACGAATATCTTGCGGAGAACTACCGGAAATGGTCCAGGGTTGCGGCGACAGGCGGTCTCGATACCATATCCAAAGAGATCGACGAGGCNNGCGAATTCCAGGTATCCGGAACTGCCCGCCAGGCAGGCGAACTCACCCTCGTAATAGCTCTTGTTGATCGCCGTGAATGACGTGCCGCCCGTCCTTATTTCGAAGCGTCCGTCTTTAACAAAGGAGCGGAGGGTCTCGGCCTTTATATTGGTGATGGCGTTGCCGAAACGATCGAAACGCACGACTTCTCCGGTGAGAACGCTGCCGTCCGCAACGGGATGAAGGTCCCCGATAAGGACGGGGTCGGTTATTTTCCGGCCGAATGCATCGGGGGAGAAACCAAGGCAAAGCCGGGCCGCGGCGGGAGAAAAGATGTCGCGGCCATGAAAGGTGGAACTGATCTCCGGAAGCATGAAATTGCGGTTTTCGATGACGTGGATCTCCGAGGTGCTGTCCGCGGCGAGCGTGAAAACGCCGTTGTCGGGCCCAACGAAATGATGACCCTTCGTTGACACGACGATGGGCCTTCTGTTGCTGCCCACGGTGGGGTCGACGACGACGACGTGGACCGTCCCCGGGGGAAAATACCGCCAGTAGTCATCGACAAGGAAAGCTGCTTCCCGTACGTCCTGGGGGTCTACCTCGTGGGTTATGTCGACAATGGCGGCGTCCGGGCGGATAGTAAGGATGACCCCCTTCATGATGCCCACATAGGGGTCTTTCACTCCGAAATCGGTGACAAGCGTGATCGCGCCCATTCTTAAGCCCGTCGGCTAAAGCATCTTTATATACTTTTTAAAAGGCTTCTTGATGATGCCTTTTTCTGTGATGAATCCGCTGATGTACTTTTCGGGGGTGACGTCGAAGGCAAAATAACGGGCCTTTGCGTCCTTGACGGTCAGAAGTTTGTCGTCCAGGTATTTCACTTCCCTCGCGCTGCGTTCCTCGATGGCGATATGAGTACCGTCTGCAATGGCTTTATCGAAGGTCGATACGGGGGCGGCAATATAGAATGGTATCTTGTATGCGTTCGCAGCCAGCGCGATCATGAAGGTGCCGATCTTGTTCGCCGTGTCGCCGTTTGCGGCTATCCTGTCGGCGCCGGTGACGATTTTGTTTACGGCGCCGCTGGAGCAGAGAAACCCGGCATGATTCTCGGGAACAAGCTCGACGGGAATGCCTTCCTGCATGAGTTCCCAGACGGTGAGGCGCGATCCCTGCATGTAGGGCCGTGTCTCCGTCGCAATGACCTTTATCTTTTTGCCCGATTCGTGGGCCGCCCTGATGACGCCGAGCGCCGTGCCGTAGCCGCCCGTCGCGAGTGCCCCGGCGTTGCAGTGGGTCATGATCGTGTCGCCGTTCTCGATAAGTTCGGCGCCGTAGAGGGAAAGCATTCTGTTGTTCTCGATATCTTCCACATGGATGGCCAGCGCCTCGCCAAGCAGATCGTCCACGATGTCCGTATCCCCGGCATAGCTCTCGAAGGCTTCCGTCATTCTTTTGAGGGCCCAGAAAAGGTTCACTGCCGTGGGCCGGGTATCGCCAATTTTCCTGGCGATGCGGGCGATGTCAGTCCTGCTGACGGGTTTCTTCGCCGCCTTCTTTTCATTCACCCCCAATACCATGCCGTAGGCGGCGACGATGCCGAGGAGCGGCGCGCCCCGAACGGTCATATTGTTGATGGCTGTAATGACATCCCCGGCGGTGGTGCATTTTACGTATGTCTTCTTGAAAGGCAGAGCCCTTTGATCGAGAAGGTAAAGAGCGCCATTCTTCCAGTAAATATGATCGGTCATGCTTTCACCTCTTTCGTCACCCCTTCAACTTCTTGAGGAGGAGTTCGTTGAGGAGCGCCGGGTTGGCCTTGCCCTTCGTCTCCTTCATCACCTGTCCCACGAAGAAACCGATGAGCTTTTCCTTGCCGGCCCTGAAGTCGGCCACTTCTTTCGGCGATCGGGCGATGACGGCGTCGATGATGCCGACGATGGCCCCTTCGTCGGAGATCTGGAGCAGGCCCTTTTCCTTGACATATTCCCGGGGAGAGACCTGCGTGCGGTAGATCTCGGGGAATATCTCCTTGCCGATCTTGTTGCTGATGGTGCCATCCTTTATGAGGGTGAGAAGCTCGGCAAGCTGGGCGGGCTTGACGGGAGAGTCTTTCGGAGAGATGTTCCCGTCTTTCAGTTCCCTCAGGAGTTCCGTCATGATGAAGTTGCTTACCGTCTTCGCCTCGGGGAAGAGTGCGAGGACGTCCTCGAAATAGCGAGCAAGCTCCCTGTCGGATGCGAGGATCTCCACGTCGTACCGGGGCAGGCCGTATTGCGTCATGAAGCGTTCCATTTTCTCCATGGGAAGCTCGGGCAGGGTACTCCTGACATCTTCAACCCAGGCGTCGTCCACGGTCACGGGAAGAAGGTCCGGTTCGGGAAAATAACGGTAATCGTGGGCCTCTTCCTTGCCGCGCATGGAATAGGTGACGCCCTGGTCGGCATTGAAGAGGCGTGTCTCCTGGACGACGCTCCCGCCTTTCTTGATAAGCGCGATCTGGCGGGTAATCTCGTAATCGAGCGATCTCTCGATGTAACGGAAAGAGTTCAGGTTCTTGAGTTCCGCCCGCGTACCCAGGACATCGTCTCCCTTCTTGCGCACCGACACATTGGCGTCGCAGCGAAAGCTCCCTTCCTCCATGTTGCCGTCACATATCTCGAGATACATGAGAATGTCGCGCAGTGCCTTGAGATACGCCGTCGCTTCTTCGGGGGTTCTCATGTCGGGTTCGCTCACGATCTCGAGGAGCGGGGTGCTCGAACGGTTGTAGTCGACCATGCTGTAACTGCTTGTCTCGATGGTGCGTTCGTGGACGAGCTTGCCCGCATCTTCCTCCATGTGGATGCGCAGGATACGGATGCGTTTTGTTTCTCCGTCCATGACGATATCAAGCCATCCGTTATTACAGATGGGCTCTTCATACTGGGATATCTGATACCCCTTCGGCAGGTCGGGATAGAAATAGTTCTTTCTGGCGAAGATACTCGTCGGGCTGATGGAACAGTGAAGCGCCAGTCCGAGCTTTATGGCAAACTCCACAACCTTCCTGTTGAGGACCGGGAGTGCTCCGGGCAGGCCCATGCAGGTAGGACAGGTATGACTGTTCGGTTCCGCGCCGAATTGGGTCGAGCAGCCGCAGAAGATCTTGCTGTTTGTAAGAAGATGGGCATGGACCTCCAGACCCATCACGCCTTCGTAATCACCGTAATCCACGATACACCTCGTTCATTGCCTTCTATCGCTTACAAATCATTGAAACTATACAACAGGTAACGGTGTCTTTTCAAAATAAATTGGCCCCGGGAGCGCAAAGGAATCTTTCAATGAGCCCGGGGATATGATAAGAAAAAAAGGGCGCGAACGCATTGGCAAGAAAAACCACAAAGAAAAAAAGGCCGGGAAGACTCTTCCGGCTGATCAAGATATCCATCATCCTCATTCTCCTGGTCATTCTGGGGTTCACAGGATTCTACCTCGTTTACCCCGACGTATCGAAGCTCAAGAAGCAGAACCCCGGCAAGACCTCCTTCATGGAATACCGCGAAGATGAATATCGAACCAGGGGCAAGAAAGTGAAGATACAATCGCGGTGGGTCCCGCTCAAGTCCATATCCCCCTACCTGATGAAGGCGGTGCTGATAGCGGAAGACGACAAATTCTGGAAACACCACGGCTTCGACAAGGAGGCCATCCAGAAGGCGTTTGAAAAGAACCTTGAATCAGGCAAGTTCAAGCTGGGCGGGAGCACCATCAGCCAGCAGCTCACAAAGAACCTCTACCTGACCCCCGCAAAGAACCCGGTCCGCAAGCTGAAGGAGGCCATAATAACCTGGAGGCTGGAACGGACGCTGTCGAAGCGCAGGATACTGGAACTCTACCTTAATGTGGTTGAATGGGGCGAGGGCATTTTCGGCGCCGAGGCCGCATCGCGGCGCCACTTCGGCAAACCTGCGTCCGCCCTCACCGCCGAGCAGGCGGCAAAGCTTGCGGCGGCCCTCCCCAACCCGAGGCGCTACCGCGTGGACGGAACGTCGCGGTACGTGGAACGGCGGGCGAAGATCATATACGCCATTATGGTACGGCGGGGCATCGTCGTCCCCGACTATGAAGAGGTCGTAGCCACCCCTGGGGACAGCACCCCGGAAAACGCCCCGACACCGGCAACCGAAACGGGGGACACAACCACCACGGGCGAAACCCCAGGAGTCGGTTTACCGCCGGATACCCGATGATACTTGAAGATTAATCTGACATCAACTCCCAATAGCACGTATTGTCGAATGAGATTTGTTCTGATATAATGTACGTATACATCATGAGGAGGCGAAATGCGCAGAACCCAGATATATCTCGATGAGACCTTGTATGATTACCTGCGGCATGAAAGCGAGACCAAAAAAAAGACAATATCGGATATCATAAGGGAGAATATTCGCAGTTCCATGCCCGGTAATACGGACAGGATAATCCAGAGTGCCTCGAAGGTATACGGTGTTTGGAAAGACAAAGAGATGGATGTTGACGCATATGTGCGCACCGTGCGGAGAGACAGAAAAATATGATCATCATAGACACCGACGTACTGATATGGGTTCTCAGAGGGCAAGAGACCTGGATAGAGCGGTTCGAAAAAATGGTCCGTGACGCACAGGGCAATGTTTTTGTAACCGCGGTTCAGATTGCCGAAATATACGCGGGCGTCAGGCCGAAGGAAACTCAGAAGGTCGAGACGTTCCTTACTTCTTTGAGGTCAGCAGATCTTAACGATGAAACCGGAAGGGTGGCCGGCAGATACATGAATGACTACGGTAAGTCCCATAAGGTGACACTTGCCGACGCCTTCATCGCGGCGACGGCAGTCATGAAAAACCTCAAACTCTGGACATCCAACAAAAAACACTACCCAATGCTGGACAGTGACAATTTCTACGAATAACCCTGCGTGTCCTGGATTCCTGTACTTGCTGAAACTCTGAACCTGATTTACATCGGTACATCGTCTTCCATTTCGGGCACGAAGTCGTCTTCAACGTGGCTCTTGGGAGCGCCGAAACTTCTCCGGTCGTCCTGATTCTGACTCTGGCCCTGGCTGTAACCCTGACCCTGACCTTGACCGGTGGGAAGCATCTTCATGTCCGAGGCTACGATCTCGTAAACTTTGCGCTTTACACCGTCGCGCCCTTCGTATTCACGTGACTGTATCCTGCCCTCGATGTAGACGAGCCGTCCCTTTTTGAGGTATTCACCGGCGATCTCGGCGAGTTTGCGCCAGGCGACGATGCTGTGCCATTCCGTCCGTTCCTGCTTGACGCCGGACTTGTCCTTGTATGATTCCGATGTGGCCATGCGAAAGGTCGCAACGGGTGTGCCGTCAGT
>DNYO01000036.1 GCA_003506795.1 Deltaproteobacteria bacterium | reverse complement strand
TCCAAAAGAAGGTGGGAAGTGACATTATGAAGACAGGTGATATTTTCATAACGCATCATGACATGGCAAGATTGAGGGCGTTGATCGAGTTATATGGCGGGACCGATACTCCGCACATCGACCGCCTGAAGGTGGAACTCGACAGGGCCAGGATAGTGGACCCCAGGGACATTCCCGTCGATGTCGTCACCATGAATTCGGTGGTCCGCATCAAGGATCTCGAGACCGGCGAAGAAAAGACGTTCGCCCTGGTATTCCCCGACAAGACAGGCGCGGCCGGAAAAGCGGTCTCTGTTCTGGCACCTGTCGGCACGGCCCTCATAGGTTGCCGGGAAGGGGACACGATGGAATGGACGTTGCCGACAGGCACGATGAAGATACAGATAACCGAAATAATTTATCAGCCGGAAAGGATCGGCAATTACGACCTGTAACGGGAAGCGAAAATAGTCTTCGCCATGTGCTGATTCTCTCCGAAGGAGACACTGATGAGTACTCCAGCAGACAAATGTGCTGTAGATGTGGTTCTTTTCGATTTTGGCGGTGTTCTGGCGGAAGAAGGCTTTGAGAAGGGCCTTCGGGCCATTGCGGTAAAACACGGACTCAACGAAACAGAGTTCTTTAACCTGGCCCACGAGCTCATCCATACGACGGGATACATCACCGGTCGCGCCGATGAGCATGCATACTGGGAGGCGATCCGGGACAGGACGGGCATCGGGGACGATGACGGCACACTCCGGAGAGAACTCCTGTCCCGGTTCATCCTGCGGTCCTGGATGTTCGATATCGTAAGGGAACTGAAGGCATCCGGCATCCGCGTCGTCATTCTCAGCGATCAGACCAACTGGCTCGACGAACTGAACGGATTGTACGATTTCTTCAAATACTTCGACGTCGTCTTCAACAGTTATCATGTCGGGAAAAACAAGATGGATGTCTCCCATTTTTCCGACACGATCTCCCGCCTGAAGGGCTCTGGCGGGCGGATGCTCTTCATCGATGACAGCGAGGCCCACTGCGAAAGAGCACGCAAGGCGGGCATGAAGGCAATCCGCTATACAGGCCGGGAATCATTCCTCAAAGATCTGGAGGCCGCCTGTCCCGGCGAATGGCTGCAGGATTTATCAAGTCAATAGTCAAAACGATACGTCTCACGCCCGCCCATGATAGAACGGACGCGAGACGGAAAAACCGGTTTTCTTACTTGCCTGCCTGTTCTATCGCCACCGCCACTGCGACGGTTGCGCCTACCATGGGGTTGTTGCCCATGCCCAGGAAGCCCATCATCTCCACGTGGGCCGGTACGGAGGATGAACCTGCGAACTGCGCGTCGGAATGCATCCTTCCCATCGTGTCCGTCATGCCGTAAGAGGCCGGGCCGGACCCCATGTTGTCGGGATGCAGGGTCCTTCCTGTTCCGCCTCCCGATGCGACAGAGAAGTATTTCCTGCTCGCCTGGTTGCATTCCTTCTTATAGGTGCCTGCGACGGGATGCTGAAACCGCGTTGGATTCGTGGAATTTCCCGTAATGGAAACGTCGACCTCTTCGTGCTGCATAATGGCGACGCCTTCCCGTACATCGTCGGAGCCATAGCACCTGACCGCGGCCTTTTCGCCCTTCGAATAGGGGCGGCTTTCGACGATCTCGAGTTTCCCTGCATGATAATCGAATTTGGTTTTGACATAGGTAAACCCGTTGATCCGGGAGATGATCTGCGCCGCATCCTTCCCCAACCCGTTCAATATCACCTTCAGGGGTTCCTTTCTTACTTTGTTGGCCGATTTGGCGATACCGATGGCGCCCTCAGCAGCGGCGAAGGACTCGTGTCCCGCGAGAAAAGCAAAACATTTCGTGTCTTCTCTCAGAAGCATGGCCGCCAGGTTCCCGTGACCCAGACCGACCTTTCTGTCATCCGCGACGGAACCGGGGATACAAAACGCCTGCAACCCCTCTCCGATGGCCTCTGCGGCGTCGGCCGCCTTTGTGCAGCCTTTTTTGATGGCGATAGATGCGCCGACGACATACGCCCAGCCCACGTTTTCAAAACATATCGGCTGGGTCTCCTTTGCTATCCTGTATGGATCTATGCCCTTGCTCTCGCAGATCTGTTTTGCTTCCTCCAGCGATTTGATCCCGTATTTATTTAAAGTCTCGTTGACCTGACCGATCCTTCTTTCATAGTTTTCGAAAAGTGCCATATCGTCCATCCTCCTTATTCATGTCTCGGGTCGATCAATTTCACGGCTTCGTCAACCCTTCCATATTTTCCGGAAGCCTTTTTCAGGGCCTCATTGGCATCCATTCCCTTCGCTATCATCTCCATCATTCTGCCCAGGCTCACGAACTCGTAACCGATGATCTCGTTGTTGTCATCGAGGGCGATTTTCGTCACGTACCCTTCGGCCATCTCAAGATACCTGGGCCCTTTGGCAATCGTGCCGTACATGGTGGCAACCTGGCTCCTGAGTCCCTTGCCAAGGTCTTCAAGCCCGGCACCGATGGCAAGGCCGCCTTCCGAAAAGGCCGACTGGCTTCTTCCATAGACGATCTGGAGGAAGAGTTCCCTCATCGCAGTATTTATCGCATCGCACACGAGGTCGGTATTCAACGCCTCAAGTATCGTTTTCCCCGGCAGTATCTCCGCCGACATCGCGGCGGAATGGGTCATGCCCGAGCATCCGATCGCCTCGACCAGCGCCTCCTCAATGATGCCGTCCTTGACATTGAGGGTCAATTTGCAGGCCCCCTGCTGGGGGGCACACCAGCCTATGCCATGCGTAAAGGCACATATGTCTTTTATTTCTTTTACCTGGGTCCACTTGCCTTCCTGTGGTATCGCAGCAGGGCCGTGATTCGCTCCCTTTGTCACAGAGCACATGTTTTGCACTTCCTGAGAGTACATCATAAAGGTATATCCTCCTTTGTGGGTTTTTTACGGTCTGCTCCGTATAATTCACGGGTCATTGATTATACCTTTTTTCTCTCTTTCATTCCATCCGAGTGATTCACTATCTCTTCCAATTCTTCGATTACGGAACGGATCTTGTGAGTTTGCGGCTCCGCGTTGGACAGCAGAGAATCGATCGTCGACAGTTCGTTCCGCACGTATTCCAGGGCATGGTCTTTCATTTCGTCGATCACCTTGTTGATCTGTACTTCCCACTGGTATGCGAGACGGGACAGGTGGATCTCGACGGTCCTGGGGACCAGCTTCAGAAAGTGCCTCTCGAAGGCCCTCCGAAAGACACACATGGGGAACAGGAACCAGAGCAGGTCGAAGTGAAAGTCGAAAGGATGGACAAAGGCCACGTCGGGGTGGCCCGGCTCGGTGACGGTGACGTTCCATTCAATGCTGGCGGGGGCTATACCCAGCACCTTTTCGATGTTCTTGTCAAGGAGGTTTCTGAAGAGCATGACCGATCTTGATATGCCGGCATGGGCCTTCTTCAGTGTGCCCAGAAAGTTCCTGTACCGAGTTTTCGAAATCGACTCCATCTCTGTCGTCATGGTATCGGCAAGCCATTCTTCGTATTTTCTCGTAAGCTTCCAGAGGTTCCCCTTCCAGAGTGGCATCTGTCCCGTAAGGGCCGTGCGGACCTTTTCGGTCAGTGCCGCCCTGTGGGTGCTGTCCAGATATGACGCTATGAGAGTGCGGGTCTGAAGCTTGTTCTCCCTGGCAATCAGGGAAAGCTCTGACTGCATCAGATCATAATTTACCTTTTCATCGAGAATGAGTTTTTTCAATGCGGTCCTGTCCTTGTCGCCCTGCCTCGATGTCTTCAGGGCGATCTCAAGGTAACCCAGGGTGTTCCTGGCCAGAGATATGATCTTGTGCCGGATGATGCCCGCAAACTCGCTGCTGTGGTTCCCGGACAGTGCTACGAGGTGCTGGTCGAGCCATCTCCTGTAGATCTCTGTTTCCGAGACGACGGAATAGAGCAACACGGGGAAATCCTTGTTCAATTCGCGTTTCACTGTTTTTTTGAAGAACTCGACGACCTCTTTTTGTTGGTCCGGCGAAAGCAGGTCAACCTTTGTCAGGAGAAGAACGACCTTCGGGGTATATTCGGTAAGTTCCCCGATCAGGGTCAGATCGCTTTCGGAAAGGGGCCTGTCGGCGCTGATCGCGACGATGGCCATGCCCACTTCGGGCAGCCATTCCCGTGACACTTCGGTATTGTACCTGAAAACGCTTCCGAGACCCGGTGTATCGACGAGGCGCAGCCCCTCATAATGTTGAAGGTGAGGCAGCCCGATGTCCACCAATTCCACGTTCTTCTCGTTCGCAGGGTTCCTCGCCTCCGAGATGAAAAGTTCGACCTCATCGAGGCTTATCCGTAATCGCCTGTTGTCGAGGAATGTCACCGTCGCTTCTTCGCTCCGAGCATACGCAAGACGGGTGATAACGGTGGTTACGGGGATAACACCTACGGGCAGGACGGGCTTGCCGATGATGCTGTTGAGAAACGAGCTCTTGCCGGCCTTGAACTGGCCGATAATGGCCACGTCGATGAGGGGGTCTTTCGTGAGAAGATCCCTGCAGGCATCGATATGGCGGGCGAGGGAGAGGATCCTGTATTCGGCGCAAACTTTCTGAATGGTATCGAGGGCTGAACCGATGGGGCCGGAAACCGTTGACATGTTGTCCATTGACGCCTCCTGAGACAATCAGCGCAGGGGCCTTCATACAAGAAAGGGTTCCCTGGCGGTTAGGAGTTATCAGCCCGGGCGGGCGGTTAAACGGCGAACCCCATCGCCGCCTAGAAAATAGCACATGTCGCGAGAGGGTTACAATTCAAAACTATTATTGTCCGTACCCCTGCTCCATGCCCCATCTGGAAGCGAATCACGTGTTTCGCGGGTTTCTTTCCTGTCTTTACAGAAGACATTGAAACGGGGGTTACGAAACAGCCTTCAAGCGGTTTTTCCCTTTCTTCTCGGCGCGGGCCTCTTTTTCCTGTTCGTAGATATCCTCGGTGAGAGTAGCCACGCGCTCGCGCCAGCGAGGGTCATTTTTGTTGAGCTCCACCTCTTCGTAGAAATCGGATATGCTGTGATTCAGGAGCTTGTACGGGTTTTCTTCCGCTTCTATATCGAAGAAGGTGTGCCTCAGCTCATGGCGCAGTATTTTTATCCTGTCAAGGTCGGTAATGTTGTCCCAGCATTTCTTGTCCAGGGTGATGATATAGTCATAGCCGTCGTTGACATCCACTCCGTTCCTGGTGAGATGGCGAAGGAGGTCGTTCGTTTTGATGATCCGTGCGAGGACTACCATCCCGCCCGATTTTCTCTTTTTAAGGTCAAAAAGGACCTTTATTTTTGCATTTACCAATTCGGAAAAATCCTGTGACCTCACCTCTTTGAGCAGGTCAAGGACGTGGTCGTTCACCTCGTCATAGCGCGATCCCATGATGCCTCCTGAGAAAATACGAAATTTTATGCGGACGGGGAAGATTAACATGAGGGACCTCAAAAAGCAAGGAGTCGGGCCGAAACCGCACCTCCTTGACATGAACGCGGCGGAACCGTTATAAAAGACGTGAAACTGCAAGAAATAATCGAGAGGAGGCAGATGGGCGGCAACGTAAAACAAGGCAACAGACCCTGCTTCAAAAAGCATCTGGCGGCGTGGTTCATCGTTTTCGCCGCCCTTTTCCAGGCAGCGTGTTCGACGGGATCGGGCTTTCCCGAGCGGGAGGGATTCATTGACGTCACCGGGGGAAAGGTATGGTACCGCATCGTTGGTTCCGGCAGCGCGACGCCCATAATTCTTCTTCACGGTGGACCGGGCAGTGCTAGCGATTATCTCAAGCCCCTTGAAAAGATTGCCGCCGACCGGCCCGTTATTTTCTACGACCAGCTCGGCTGTGGCAGATCGGACCGCCCCGATAACAGGGATCTCTGGCGGATCGAAAGGTTCGTGGAGGAACTCTCACAGCTCCGGGTGGCGCTGAAATTGAAAGAGGTCCACATATACGGGCATTCATGGGGGACCATGCTTGCCGTCGACTACATGCTGACGCAGCCGCCGGGGGTCAAGGGCCTTATCCTTGCCGGCCCGTGCCTTAGCTCCAGACGATGGGTGGAAGATGCGAATACCCTCATCGAGGAACTTCCCGCGGGTACGAGACTCGCCATCAGGCGGTATGAAAGAGGAGACATTGCCGCCACCTCGAAAGATTATGAAGAGGCCGTGGTGGAGTATCTCAAACATCATATGTGCCGCCTTAACCCCTGGCCGCCGGAACTGATGACCGCCTTTCAAATGTCAAACCCGGAGATTTACGGTATCATGTGGGGGGTCAGCGAATTCCACCCCACGGGAAACCTGAAGACATACGAGAGGGTCGACCGCCTTCACGAAATAAAGGTCCCCACGTTCTTCACGGCCGGTCGATACGATGAAGCAACGCCGGGCGCCACGGCATGGTACCGCTCGCACGTACCCGACTCTTCCCTGAGGATATTCGAAAAAAGTGCGCACCTTGGCATGTCCGAGGAGCCTGAGGCCTACGTGGAAAGCATCAGGGAGTTTCTGAAACATATCGAAAACCGGTGAAACAGAAATATCGGGTTGCCGGTCTTCACTTTGTATACCATGTCCGGCCCGGAGTCTTAACGTAAAGACGAACAACCGTGCCGCAGTCATCACATACATCGGCATGGAACGGTTCCGTGCCTATCACCACGAATTTGGTTTTGTAGGCAAGCCCTATTCTGCCCGCATCCGCGGTCTGATCAACCCTTACGCCGCATACGACATTGTTTCCCCCGCAGTGAGTGCATTTTGCCGTTATCTCTCCCATCCTGCCTCCGTTGATTCTTCGGCTGCCGCCATAGCGTGAACAAAGCGGCTGGAATAGCGTAGAATGTCCAATAAGACATGTCAAGCTTCAGGCATGTTCCGTGGGGT
>DNYO01000237.1 GCA_003506795.1 Deltaproteobacteria bacterium | reverse complement strand
CAACACAACCCCGTGAGCGATCCTTCCCCCAGATCCTCCATGAAGGTCCTCATCCTGGTAATTGCGGCCGTTGCCTTTGTCCTTGTTATCATCACCGTGGCTGGAGGCTACTGGTACTGGAAGAGCCGGACTACCGCACCGGGCACAACCGCTGACACCACGGCGGAAAAAGCCCCGGTCCGGAAGGCTGTCCCGGAGACACCCACGGCTGTCCCCGCGGCACCACCCCCCGCATCAAAGCCCGTGAAAAAAGCCGTTCCGTCTGAAAGAAGCACAGCGGTAAAACCGCCGCCACAGAAACAACAACCGCCGCAAGGCCGCACGAGCCAACAGCAGACACCGCAGAAAGACTCAGGGTCGTGGCTTGACAAAACACTGGGAACCGCGCCAGGCGGACCCGTCACCCCACCATCGACAGACCCCCGGGATATGGGACGGTAATAGGCCAGTACAGTTTTTGGGCGTGGTATTCCCGGTCTGATCTTGTTGTTAAGAGGATTCTATCCCGCCGGGGGTCTTCTGATGCCCAGTTTCCGCATCCGCGACGAAAGGGTTGAGGGGTTTATGGCCAGAATAGCAGCCGCTCCTCCCGGGCCATGGATCTTCCAGGCCGACCGCTTGAGGGCTTCCAGAATATGACATCTCTCGTTCTCCACGAGCGTGGCGAACGTATCGGGTCTTCCTGTCCCGGATCCGGCTTTTCCCAGCGAGTACAGCTTGAAATGGGTGCCCCTGCTTAAGACCACTGCCCTCTGGATGACGTTTTCCAACTGTCGAATATTGCCGGGCCAATCATATTCCACCAGCTTTTGCATTTCATCATCTGGTATTCTGTCAAAAGTTTTCTCATACTTGTCCTTGAAGATTCTGAAGAAATGATTGGCGAGAAGCGGTATGTCTTCTCTTCTCTCTCTGAGGGCAGGTATGAGGACAGGAATAACATTGATCCTGTAATAGAGATCTTTTCTGAAAGTTTTGAGTTCGATCTCACTTTCAAGATCGCGGTTCGTCGCGGCGATGAGTCTGAAATCAGAGGTGAGGGTCTCTTTCCCGCCCCCCACACGCTCGAATTCCTTGCTCTGGAGGACCCTTAGCAGGCGCGATTGGACCTCCAGCGACAGATCGCCGATCTCGTCAAGGAAGAGGGTTCCGGTGTTTGCCAATTCAATTCTTCCGATTTGCCGGTTCGTGGCGCCTGTAAAGGCGCCCTTTTCATGACCGAACAGTTCGCTGGTAATAAGGCTTTCCGTTAATGCACTGCATTGAACGGTAACAAACGGTCCGTTCCTCCGGGGACTATGACGATGGATGGCCTCCGCAATAAGGTTCTTTCCCACGCCCGTTTCCCCAAGTATCAGCACGTTTGTGTCGATCTCGGCGGCCTGGCTTACCTGAGTCAGGACTTGCTGAATGGCAGGACTCGTTCCGACGATGTCTCCAAAACGACAGGTTTCGACGTGTTCCTTTTCATGAAAGTCCTCGTCTTCTCTGTCGTTCTTCCGAAGGCGTTCGATCTCTTGCTGGGCGATCTGATTGACCAGGTCCAGGGTGGCTATGGCTGCAAAATAAGAGAGAAGATCCAGGTCAGATTTCTTGAAGGCTTTGGCCAGGAGACGGTTCTCGTGATAGAGGACACCGGCAACTTTCCCGTCAAGCGTTATGGGCACGCATATGCTGGAACGAACAATCTTCCTTGAGCACGAGATCCCTTCCTCGACCGGGGCCGTTTCGGAGATGTGTCCTCTACCTGAGACGAGCACCTCTTCGATTATCCTCCTGGAAGCCAGGAAGCTCGGATCATTCACTTCTTCAGCCGTAAGGTTCTTGGAGGCCCGAAGCAGAAGTGTCGGGGGAATCACCCCGGGATCCGCAAACAGAAGAGCCCCTCTTTCGGCGCCGGTGATCCGGTTTATCGTTGCGACTATATGTTGAAGACGTTTCCTGTCATCATGTGTGGCCACCATGTCTTTGGCCATTTTCAAAACTTCATCGAGAATGGTTCCTTCGGAGTTTCTGCTAAGGGCAATAGCTCTGAGGTCGTCGGGGATCAAGCTGGCGTGTGCCGGAGTTAGTGCCTCGGCGGCCTCATGCAGCTCTTTCCTGCCCAACTCATCATTCCCCGTAGACAGATAGTGACGTGCCAATTCCAGCTTTGTCTTGGTGTGAGCAATCAAATCACCCGACTTCTCGTGATACCTGGCAGAAAGCTTGAGCGACCGCACGACCTTTGCGTTGGACCAACCTTTCCGTTGCCCCATCAAGGCCTGGTACCTGAACGCGGTGCCCCTGGCGAAAACGTTTCGAATGCTCAACATCTGGTTAATTATCCGCTCGAGGGAAAGCTCGGGTATAGCAGGGAAATCTCCCGTTTCCATGGCCCAGGATAGTTCGGACAGGTAAGGATACAAAAGAAGATGGACCTGCACCACTCCTCCGCTGTCCCGGAGGAATTGCCGCACATATCTGATGGCTTGCCGATTGTCTCCGCCGAGATAGTGGGCATAGGCAAACGCCAGCCTTACGCTGTTGCCTACCAATTGATTGCCTGTTTTCTTTGCTTCTTTCGATGCAGACGACAAATAGCGGATGGCGTCCTCGATCTGGCCGAGAGAGAGCATGACCATCCCTATGCCCCATCCTGCGTAAGACGCGAGATATAAATCGCCCCCTTCGAGACAATAATTGCGAACGGCATCCAGCATTCCGAGCCCCTGGGTGACCTGGCCCACGATAGCGTAGCAGTGGCCTACAATGGTGGAGGCGAGGATGGGAAAATGGCCCACGGGGTGTCTGAGAACATCAGGCGCGGATTTCTCATAGTTTTCGATGACATCTCTAAACCGGCCTTGCCAGAACAGAAAGTAGGTGGAGAATGAAGTGGCCGCTGTCGTAAGATCGGCGTCTCCCAGTTCCTGCATCCTGGCGAAGGCGCGGCCGAACCGTTCCAGCGCCTTGTCGAACTCGAAACGGACCCACTCGAATTTCGCGATATGCATCTCTATGAGAAGTATTTGAGACTGTGCTTTCAGTCTGTTTGCCCGCTCCGACGCCTCCTGGAGCAGGGAGAGTATTTGAGGCGGGGTGGTTCCTCGTGCAAAACTATTGGAGTAATCTATTGCGGTCTCGATGAAAAGCTTGTCCTCGTCATCACCGCTCAGGCCGGCAAGATCATGAAGAATCTTTGCGAAACACTCACCGGCCTTCTGGTAGTTGAATGTTCGGCTATGGATTTTCCCCGCTCGCAGAAGCCACCGGCATCCTTTCCCGTCGTTCGGGATATGAAGGAGGTGCTGGGATATCTTCAGCACTTTGGAGTCATCGTCGGGTAGTTCGCGAATGAGTATGTGCGCTATGTTCTGGTGATAGAACTCTTTTGCGTCCGAGGCTGTCCCGTTGAGCCATTTTACTCTCGACTCAGGATCTACCATGACGTACGTGGCTGGCGTCTTTCTGGTCAGTATCCCGACGTGAGTCTGCTCTTCCAGCAAGGAAAGAATTGAGGAGGGTTTCATGCCTGTTAGCTCTTCGATCCAGTCGATCGAAAACTCCCCCTCAAACATGGCAATGATTGACAGAAGGGGATTTGTTGTATTATGGAGGTCGATTTCGCTTTGCATGACGCTCCGCCCGAGACCGTGTCGGGCGATTTCTTTCAGACCCGGTTTACCTTTTCGAAATTTATCAGAATGTTTGGCATGCTGTCAATCACAAATTCATGATTGAGGGTGTACATAATGATATTTGGCGATCAATCGTTACATATCACGACTGCAAGTCCCATTTCTTAATGGAATCTCTTGCCTGCGGGTCGCAACCCAAACACAGTTCACTACAATCGACGAGAGGTAAATGCATAATTGTTATAGCTGGTTATCTCGTATAGATGCAACGGACACCGGACGGCTCGGTGACGGAAAGCCGGGGGTTCTCTCACGCGGCACGTTACTTGCTTTGCAGTAATCGCTGATGCGAACTACGATCATTTCAAGTAAAAGGAGGAAGTATGCTTAACTGGAATTTGCCTTACATAACCGACGAACACAGGAGTCTTGCGGCTCTGATGAAAGATTTCTGTGAGAGAGAAGTCGATCTGAGGGCCCTGAACGATCTGGCGGATAAGCCGATCGCACCCAATGCCACTCCCGCGGACCTGAGGGCCCGTCTGCCCCTGGATCTCTTGAACAAGGCTCACGATGCGGGCTTGAGACAAATAGCGGCCCCCGCAAAGTTCGGCGGCGGAGGCTATGGGGAGGATCATGTGGCGATGGGAGCCCTGGCGGAGACGGCCGGGTACTATGGAGGCCAGTTCGGCAGACTCATGACCATAGCGTGGAAACAGATGGCGGCATTTGAGTATGCACCGGAGGAAGTTGCAAAAGAGGTCATCGAAGATTTCATGAACGACAGGACCACGATGATGGCCGCCTCCTTCACGGAGCCCAACAGCGGCAGCGATATGCTTCTTCCGTATGACGAACCGGGTGTTGCCGGACAGACGCTCGCAGTTAAAGACGGAGACGACTGGGTCATAAACGGAGACAAGATGTTCTGTACGGCGGGTGGCGTGTCCAATTACATTACGGTCATGGCGAGGACCGATCCGAAAGGTCCCATCTCGAAGAGCATGACACAGTTTCTGGTTAATACCCGCAATCCTGGATGGTCGGTCACCCGGGTCAACGACAATATGGGAAACGAGCTGTCATCAAACGTTCAGATGCGCTTCGAGAACTGCAGGGTCCCCGACAAGTACCGGATGAGCCCTGTTAACGGTGCCTTTGAAGTAGGAAAATCCCGTCTGGCAGGGAAGACTGCCCACCTTTTCGCGGAACTCGGATGGACCGAGCGTGCATGGGAAGATTTCAAGGAGTACTCCAAGGCAAGAATTCAGGGCGGCAAACGTATTATCGAGCACAATAATGTGGGAATGCTTGTCGCCGAAACCGACTGTCTCATCCGGACCCTGAGACTCTTCCTTTATAATGATGCCTGGGAATGGTGTGGCGAAGGACGGGGGCAGCTCAGGGACCCGCTCGGGTGGTTTTATGCCAACTGGTATTGCAAGAAGGTCATGTGGCGGGTATTTGAAGCAGGGTTGGAAATTTACGGCGGACTGGCGCCATCGAGAGAACTGAATTTCGAGCATTTCGTACGTGTTAAAATGAGTATGTTCCACGGTGGGTCAACAGGCCTGTTAAGCCTGGTAAAGGCGGCAAAGGTTATTGCGGGCCAGGCTTCCGATGCGGTGCAGGAGACGTAGACGAAGAAACGTAATCCCTTCCGTGAAGGGATCTGAGCGGTCGGCCGTTCCATCCGGACAGAGGGTGGGGTGGCCCGCCGCCGAAAAACACGTGCCAGGAGATTTGGAATGAACATCATTGTGTGTGTAAAACAGATCGCGGACCCCGAAGCACCGGAAGAGTCCTTCACTCTCGATAGCGAGAAGAATGTATTTATACCATCGGCAAAGATCACAAAGGTGCTGAACCCTTTTGACGAACAGGCCGTGGAAGCGGCACTGCGCATCAAAGACCAATCCGGGGCAAAGGTCACGGCTTTCTCGCTGGGGGCCGGACTCGACAGGGCGGTTACGAAAAAGCCCGTGTTCATGGGCGCGGATGAGCTCATACTGTTGGAAGATGAAGCATTCGCGGATGGGGACAGCTGGTCGACGGCCCGGGCCCTTGCGGAGGGAATAAAAAAGAACGGTTCCTACGACCTCATCCTGTGCGGAAGACAGGCGGCGGACTGGAATGCGGGCCAGGTGGGCCTTGGGATTGCCAATTTTCTGGGCCTTCCCTATGTGACGGTGGCGAAAAAGATCGAGATCATAGATGGAAAGGCAAGGGTCGAACGTGTTACCTCCAATGGCCATGAAGTCGTTGAGGTCCAACTGCCGGCAGTCATCACGGTGAGCAACGAACTCGGCCAGGCCCGTTACCCGGCAATCAAGAACATAAGGGCGGCCAACAAGGTCCAGCCCGTTGTGTGGAAACCGTCAGATATCGGAATCGACCCTTCAAGCGTCGGCAAAAATGGAAGGCGGCTTCATCTGCTCAAGCTCTTCAAACCTGTTATCCAGGGAACATGCGAGATAATGGAAGGCGAGAGCACGGAGGAGATGGCGGAAAATCTGGCCCTGACGCTGCGAAGGGCAAAAATACTGTGAGAGAGAGTGAATGTCATGGGTGATCATAAACATATCGTAGTATACGGCGAAATAATTGAAGGTCAGCTCGGGGCAATGACGAAGGAGCTCCTGGGCGGCGGCAGAGGCCTGGCCGATGTACTTGGCGAGGATCTTGTTGCGGTCTTTATAGGCGACGGCATCGGGGAGACGGCCCGGGAAGCATATGCCTTCGGGGCGGACAGGGTATATGCCATGGATATCCCGGGCGCGTATGAGGCAAATCTCTACGCAGGAGGCCTTGCCAACATTCTCGAGCATGAGCAACCCAGGTATTTCCTGTTCGGTCATGACGATCAGGGCGCGGATCTCGGTCCCGCCCTTGCGTTTAAACTCAACGTAGCGGCGGCTACCGACTGCGTGGAACTGTCGGTGGAAGAGGGTACAAAACGTCTTCTCGTGACGAAACCCGTCTATGGGGCGCTGGTTATGGCAAAGTTTTCCACCGATGACCTGCCGCAAATCGTCACGGTGAGACCGAAGTCCATGATAGCGCCTGACCCGGTCGACCGGACGGGAGAGGTGCGTTCCCTCGATGCGGGCTCCACCGCATTGAACGGCCGGGTGAAGGTGCTTGAAAAGATCGTGGAGGAATCGGAAGGGATAAAACTGGAAGATGCCGAACTGATCGTGTCCGGAGGCAGAGGTATCGGCGATGCCGAGGGTTTCAAGAAGCTGGCCGAGGTGGCCAGAGAGCTCAAGGGGGCCATGGGTGCCTCGAGGGTTGCCTGCGACAACGAGTGGGTGCCTGCCACGATACAGGTGGGCATTACGGGTAAAATAGTTGCCCCCAGGATCTACATCGCCGTGGGCATTTCCGGGGCAAGTCAGCATATGTCAGGCTGTTCCAGGTCGAAGACGATCATCGCGATCAATAAAGATCCCAGGGCCGCGATCTTCAAGCAGGCCCAGTACGGTGTCGTGGGAGACTGGAAGATCGTTTTGCCGGTCTTGATGGACAAGCTCAAGGCGCTGGATTAGCGGAACATCGGAGGAAGAAATGGGTGTAACGAGCGAATTGATCCGGAACGTGACAGACACCTCCTTCGAGGATTTCGGGACCGAGGTCGTGGCCAAGGCCCGGGATCGATTGATGGATGTCGTGGGATGCATGATCGCGGGTGCGAACGCGCCGGGTTGCTCCATGCTGCTCGATTTGTTGCGGCACTGGGGTGGCAGACAGGAGGCCACGATTGTGGTGCATGGCGACAAATTGCCGGCCCATAATGCTGCCCTGCTCAATAGCGTTATGGCGAGGTCCTACGATTTTGAACCCGCCGGGCCCATTGTAGGCGGTAAGAGTACTCCCGCACACATTAGCGGGACCACGATCCCCGCGGCAATCGCCGTGGGGGAGGCGAACGCGGCCAGCGGTAAGGAGCTTCTCGCAGCCTTGATCCTGGGCGACGATCTTGCCTCACGGGTGATCGCGGCATCCAATCTGAATCTCGATTCCGGATTCGATTGCACCGGTACGGTAAATGCTTTCGGGGCGGCTGCCATCGCAGGCAGGCTCCTGAGACTTGACGCGGCACGGATGACAAACGCATTCGGCATTGTGCTGAATCAGCTTGGGGGTACCTTTCAGAATCTTTTTGACGGGGTGCACTCGTTCAAACTGCCCCAGGGGCTCTCCGCACAGGCTGGAGTCTTCGCGGCGGAGCTGGCCAAAAGAGGATTCACCGGGGCCAGGGATCCGCTCTTCGGCAAATACGGTTATTTTGCCCTCTATTGCAAGACCTACGAGCCTGAGGTGCTCACAAGAAATCTGGGAAAGGAATTCTATGCGGACGAGACCTGCAAGCCATATCCATGCTGCCGTTCCAACCATGCCGCGATAGATTGTGCCCTGGAGATGGTGCATGACAATCATATAAAGCTCCAGGATATCGACGAGGTGGTAGTCGACGTGCCGGCAAAGGCTCTGAACTTTGCGGTGGGCCAGCATTTCAGGATAAGGGAGGTGCCTCAGATAGATGCGGCGTTCAGCCTGCAGTATAATGTTGCGAATGCCATGCTGAGAAAAAATGTGAAACTGGAGCATTACACCGATGAATCCGTTCGGGACCCTGACATCATGAATATAGTCGACAAGATACGGCTTACCGGGAACTTGCCGGCCGACAGGCCTCTCGCGGCCTGTGTGAAGGTTCGGATGAAGAAGGGGAAAGAGTATACAAAGAGAGTAGACATGCCGAAAGGCAATGGCATATACAGCCCTATGACGGCTGCGGAGAAACGGGATAAGTTTTTCCGCAGTGCCACGTTTCGCGGGACGATGCCTGTAGAAAAGATGGAAAGGGTCTTGAGTTTGATTGAGGCAATGGACGAAGTCGACAATGTAGCAAACATGATGAAACTGTTGGTTCCATAGCGCAGGAAGTTATATAGCGGAAGGCGGAGGAACGGATGAATTTCCGGTTGAGCTCGGAGCAGGAGTCGATACAGAAGGCTGCTGCGGAATTCGCACAGGGAGAGTTTGACAAGGATGTGGCCCTTGAGCATGAGCGAAAACACAGCTTTCCCTATGAAATATGGAAAAGGGCCTGCGAGTTGGGTTTCATCGGCATCCATTATCCCGATAACTGCGGAGGACAGGAATATGGTGTGCTGGAGAATGTTCTCGTAGCGGAGGCGTTTTGTCGACAGGACTCCGGGTTGGGCATTGCGTTGAGCCATGCCGACTCGACGGCGGAGATGATCCTCAGATTCGGAACGGATGAGCAGAAGGTGAAGTATCTTACGCCGCTCTGCACGGGAAAGGCCATTTCGAGCGGGGCCTTTACGGAACCGGATCACGGCAGCGACATCCGTAGTTTAGGTACCACTGCAGTCAGAGACGGAGATGATTATGTCATCAACGGCTCGAAGATGTTCATTTCGAATGGACCGATAGCAGATTTCATTATCATTCTGTGTCAAACAGATCTCACGATCGAGCCGAGCTATCGCGGCCAGTCTGTCATTATTGTCGAAAAGGACAGTCCGGGGTATACAGCAGCCGATGTGGGCGAGAAGATGGGCAACAAAATGACGCCTACAGGGGAACTCTCGTTCAGCGATGTAAGGGTACCCAAAGCGAACCTTATCGGGAAGGAGGGTCAGGGATTCTATCAGGCCCTGCGCATACTGGAAGAGATTCGGGTGGAGATATCCGCCCAGGCGCTGGGAATTGCACAGGGGGCATTTGACCGGGCGTTCGCATATGTGAAACAGCGCAAGCAGTTCGGCCGGAGGCTTATAGACTTTCAGGCAACGCAGCATACCCTCTCGGAGCTGATGACCAAGATAGAGACAGCCAGGCTCATGGTGTACAAGGCGGCCTGGGCTATTGACCAGGAGCAGATTGACCCGATGCTCATATCGATGGCAAAGATGCACGCGGCGCGTGTCGCGGTAGAGGTCGCGGACGAGGCGATCCAGCTTTTTGGCGGATACGGCTACATGCTTGAGTATGAGGTTGAGCGATTCTACAGGGATGCCCGTCTGATGGGTATTTTCGGAGGAACACGGGAAGTTCAGAAAAACACGATCGCGCGGGAATTGATGAAGTGACACGCGACAGGAGGTAAGGAGTGGAGAAAGCAAGGAAGAGCGATATATGCTTCAGTTGCATTTGGGTCCTGGTAGGGCTGTATGTCAGCTACGCCTCGCACTCACTGGGTCTTGGAGAGCTCCAGACTCCGGGGGCGGGCTTCACGCCTTTCGTCTTCGGGCTGATGCTTACGGGATTTGCACTGATAAATCTTGCGGCCCATTTCGGCAAGAAGAAGGAGAGTAAGCGGCTTGTTTCGTATTCAGCAGGGGCTTACGCTTACCTTGGCGTCATGGTGGGTGCCCTTATATTGTACGGGATACTGGTGGAAAGTATAGGCTTTCTGATCATGACCTCTGTGGTCCTGATCACCTTGTTTCGTGTCGCGGGCTGTAACTGGAAGATCTCCATCATATGGGGCCCTGTTGTAGCATGTGGTTCCTATTTCATATTCACGTATCTCGGTGTTATGTTGCCGGCTGGGATAATCAGATTGTAGACGGGCAACGGGAGGAGATGCGGAATGGAAGTGATCAGTGGTATGTTGGGAGGCCTTCAAGAGGTTTTTAAGTGGTCGAATTTGTTCTACTGTTTCGCAGGTTGCTTCATCGGTACTTTGGTGGGAGTTCTCCCCGGGATCGGTCCTGTCGGGGCCATGTCTATACTCATGCCGGTGACACTGGGAATGTCGGCGCAGTCCGCTGTGATGATGATGGCGGGTATTTTCTACGGGGCCATGTATGGTGGGTCGAGGTCATCGATCCTGGTGAACATACCGGGAGAGGCGACAGCCATTGTAACCTGCTTCGACGGCTACCCGATGGCTAAGAAGGGCAGGGCAGGAGCGGCCCTTGGAATGTCGGCGTTTGCCTGTTTCATAGCGGGTTCGCTGGGCGTCGCCGGGCTGATGTTCCTCGTGTTTCCCCTTGCGGACGCCGCACTCAAGTTCGGGCCTCCGGAATATTTTGCACTCATATCTCTGAGCCTGGTTGCCCTGACATTCCTGTCGAGCGGGTCCTTCGTCAGGGCAATGATGATGGTTTTCTTCGGCCTTTTGCTGGGTACGGTGGGCCTGGACCAGACATCGGGCGCGCCGCGTTTCACCTTCGGGTGCGGAAGCCTTCTCGATGGCTTCAATCTGGTGACGGTCGCCATGGGCCTCTTTGGGGTGACCGAAGTAATGAATCTTATTGCTGAACCTGAAGGAGGATTTAATTATAAAGAGAAAATAAAAGGAATCTTCCCGACGTGGGCGGACTGGAAGAAATGCTTCGGCCCCATATCGCGCTCGACCATAATCGGATTTCTGCTGGGGATACTGCCGGGAGCGGGAGTAATCATGGCCACCTTCATGACGTACACGGCTGAGAAGAAACTGTCAAAACACCCGGAAGAGTTCGGCAAGGGTGCGATAGAGGGGGTGGCAGCGCCGGAGGCGGCCCATACGGCGGCGGCGGCGGGGTCATTTGTGCCCCTGCTTGCCCTTGGCATTCCCGGCAATATAACAATGGGCCTCCTGCTGGGCGCCCTTATTGTCCACGGGGTTACGCCGGGTCCCTTACTTATGACGCAGCATCCGGAAATATTTTGGGGAGTGATCGCCAGTATGTATCTGGGTCAGGTGATGCTCGTGATCCTGAATGTCCCTTTAGTAGGCTTGTGGGCAAAGGTCGCGATGGTGCCCAGTAGGATTCTGATACCCGTTATCCTTCTGTGTTGTTTGATAGGTGCTTACAGTACGAACAACAGCGGAGTGGATGTCGTGATAATGACGTGCTTCGGAATCATGGGCTTTCTGCTGAGAAAATTCGGTTA
>DNYO01000125.1 GCA_003506795.1 Deltaproteobacteria bacterium | reverse complement strand
GCCATGGATATCGAGCGGTTCAAGACCCGGCTCCGGCGCTGCCGTGGGCAGATCACAGCCGTTATCGCCTGCCGGACCGATCCGGGCACCATTTTCGTGCTCAAGGGGAACAGGCCGCTGGAACTGCGCTGGCATCCCCGCCGCAAGGCGGTCCTCTACGCATCGGACCCCGCGTATCTGTACGCCGTGCTGGCGGAGGAAAAGGGTTGGAGGGAGCTTCCGGTCCCGCCCATGAGCCTGGTGGTGTTCCGGCGCGAGGACCTGGCCGCGTATTCGGTGGAGCCGTTCGAGTTCGTCGCCCAGGAGAGAAAGCGGGCAGGGTGATTGCGGATTTCGGATTGGAGATTGCGGATTACTTGCGGGATCGTGCGGTTTTTATGGAAGCAACGACCATGGAAAGTATTTCGTTTGCTTCGTTTTTCAGTTCGACCAGACGCTTTTCATCCATCAGTCCGGCTTCGACGATCAATTCCATCCAGTATATGGATTCATCGCATTCCTCTTCGACGATGGCCATCTTGGCGACAAAGTCGGCGGGAGACCTGGCGCGGCAGGCGACGCGATAGTTCGCACCAACCGAGGTGCCGCATCGGAGCAACTGATTTCCAACCACCTTCGCGATTTGGTTTTTAGGCAGCGCTTCAACCAACCGAATCACCCTGACCGCAAAGGCTTTGGTTCTGTTTTTGAATTCATCCGCGTTCATGGAGGCAGCATATGACATTTTCATCTAATCCTCAACCTTCCAATTGGGGATTGCGGATTCTGATCGGATCAAACCTAAATAGCCTCATTTTCAATCCGCAACCCACAATCATCAATCCGCAATCGGCGGTCCCTGCCTCTACCGCCGCGTCCTGGTGCCGGTCCGGGTCAATGGAGGCGAATTTCCGGCCTGGCTGTACGTGGTCGAGGATCGCTGGACTGGGAGTTTCAGAGAACTATCCGGTGGGGTCTGGCGCTGAAAACCCGTCAAAGCACAAGCCTGAGTCAGAAGGATGGCGCGGTGGAATCCCAGAAAAGCGATATTTCACCGTTTTCCTTGACTGCATATGACCAGTTGTGTATGTTTTTGTCCAGTTTCGTTGGTGTTTGTAGATATCAGATATCGTGTTCGTGACACTTTCGGCACGGATAGAATCCGGTTGTGAGGGGAAAAATGACCGCTGAAGAACGATGGGTTGGGGTCGAGGATGTTGCAAAGCATCTCGATGTCAACAAGGATTCCATATATCGATGGATAGAGAAGATGGGGTTGCCAGCCCACCGTGTCGGTCGTCTTTTCCGATTCAAGATTTCGGAAATCGACGACTGGGTGCGTGCTGGCGGTGCCAGTGAGGCGGGCGACCCATCTGCTACAGAAAAGAAAACTGATGACTAAGCCACCTAACAGAACAAAACTGGCTCAGAGAGCTGCGGGGAAGGTCGAGGACGCCTCTCGAAGAAAGGGGACGATCACCCCACCGCCTTACAGCAGCAAGATTATCAAGGCGGGGGCTCTTCTTCCGGATACGAAAGCCCTTTTGTCTGCGTGGAACCCAGGGCTGTCCGTCAGTGAGAACCTCCAGCGAGTGCGTCGCCAGAACCTCTTGGGAAAAACGTCACGGTCCCGTGCAGAGGATATCCTGGCGATTTTTCGGCAACGGTATCTGGTTGAAGAGACCGTTGCGCTGGCTTTGGCCAGCATCGTGAAACACCAGTCCAACGGCAACTTCCTTGATCGAATTCTCTACTTCCACTCAGTGCGCGCCGACTTGCTATTGCGCGATGTGGTAATTGAGCTTCTGGTACCACATTGGTCACGGGGCGTCATGGAGATTGACGTCCGGGAGATTGAATCGGCGCTACGAAAATGGGTTGATGAGGGAAGAACTTCAGGTCCCTGGGGGGATTCAACTGTACGACGTGTCACGCAAGGCGTGCTCTCAACACTTCGTGATTTTGGTGTCCTTCAGGGAGCGGTCAACAAACGCATTGCCCCTGCCTACCTGTCCGTCCAAGCCTTCGCGTATATCGCGTTTTACCTGAAGCAGCACCAACCATCGGGGACCAAACTGCTTGATCTTGTTGATTGGAAGCTGTTCTTCCTGCCCCGCGACGGAGTGGAACGGTTTTTTCTGGAAGCGCATCAGCATGGACTGCTTGAATACCACGTTGCGGGGAGTGTCACTCGCTTGACATTTCCCGTAGAAACCCTTGAGGAGTATGCGAATGTCCTCACTCAATAATCGAATTGAGCTCCTCGAGAACGACCTGAAGGCGACCCCTCCTCGGATCAGCGTCTACCACGATCTGCCATTTGCCATTTTCCGGTATGACCCAGAGGAAGAGTGGACGCTTCGGCGGGAAGCACGATTGCTGGCGACGCGGCTGGGCGAAGCGGGCAGAAAGACATGCATCGTCCACATGTCTGACCTTTTGTGGAAGGCAATTCAGGAAAGCGAAGGAATAGATGCAGTAGTCGAGCTTGAGAATGACCGAGGTTTTCTTGAAGCCCAGGAACAGGTGACCACGTACTTGTCCGACCGTGATTGGCGGCCTTTGGCTGGTCTCCTGACTGAGCATCTTCAATCGCTGGATGCTGCAACTCAGGTGGTCTTCTTGATGCGCGCGGCGGCCATGGCACCCGGCATCTATCACATGTCCAAGTTGCTCGATCAGATGCAGGGCAAGACATCATTGACCACGATCCTTTTCTATCCCGGCTCAATTGAAGGGACGACCGGGCTCAGGTTCATGGCCCTTAAAGACCGTGATGCATTAGGAAACTACCGGGTCAAAATTTATGGATAGGACTCAAGGAGGGCACATGAAAACAATCGGCAACCTCCTGTCGCGGGATTTGAGTCGGAAGATCGAGGAGATCATCCAGGTCGATCAAACCGACGAGCAGTCCGTGTATTCGGAAATCACCGAGTACATTGTCACGGACAGCATCCGCGATCAGTACGCGGCTCTCCTGAAAGCCGTTGCAGAAGCCCCGACGGAACCCCACGAAAGCGTCGGCGTCTGGATATCCGGTTTTTTTGGCTCAGGCAAGAGCTCATTCGCAAAGAATTTCGGGTATGCGATGGAAAACAGAAGGGTGCTTGGACAGGATTTCTCAGCCCTGTTCAAACAGCAGATCGGTGACGAACAAGTGTGCAATCTGCTTGACCTTATCAATGCGCGCTTTCCAACCGAGGTCATCCTCTTCGACATCGCCAAGGAGCAGGACACTCGCCGCGTCACGCAACGCATCGCCGAGTTTATCTACACCGCCCTGCTCAGAAAACTCGACTACGCCGAAGATTTCGACATCGCGGAACTTGAGATTGAGCTCGAAGCGGAAGGCAAGCTGGAACAGTTCATCGCCAAATGCAAACAAATCCACAGTCAGGAGTGGCGTATCGTCCGCAAAGGTGCTCAACGGCTATCGCGGGCAAGCGCGGTTCTTCACGCCCTTGATCCGGTGACCTATCCAGCCGCCGACTCGTGGGCGCATACACAACGCAGTCGTGATGCGGCAATCAGCGTCAGCACGGTTGTCAAGCGGACATTCGAGCTATTCGGCCGCAGACGTCCTGGAAAGGCGCTGGTTCTCGTTATCGATGAGGTCGGTCAGCATGTCGCCCGCAGCGGCGACAAGATCGAAGACCTGCGAGCCACCATCGAGGAATTCGGGAAAGTCGGCAGGAATCTGCTGAAAGCAAGAAAGATACCGGCACCGTGCTGGATTGTCGTAACCTCCCAGGAGAAACTCGACGAGGTGGTGGCCGCCATTGACTCCAAGCGTGTTGAACTGGCGAAGCTTCAGGATAGATTCCGTCATCGAGTTGATCTCGCGCCATCGGACATTCGCGAGGTGGCAACGCGGCGCGTTCTTGCCAAGAAGGATGACGCCCTGCCGATTCTCCGGAAACTCTATAGCGCGAACCAGGGGGCACTGAACGCAGCATTGCGGCTTGAACGCACCTCACGTCAAACGGATGTCAGTGAAGATGATTTCGTCCAGTTCTATCCATACCCTCCGCATTACATCGATATCGGCATCAGCATCATGTCGGGGATTCGGCTTCAGCCCGGAGCGCCCAGGCATTTTGGAGGAAGCAACCGGACGATCATCAAACAGGCCTACGAGATGCTTGTATCCAACCGGACGAGGCTCGCCGATTGTCCGATTGGCACCCTGGTGACGTTGGATCGCGTGTACGAGCTTGTTGAAGGCAACCTTTCGAACGAGCGCCGCACCGACATTTACGAAATCAGCGAGCGATTCAAGGGTGACCCAGACAAACAATGGACGCTACGGGTTGCCAAGGTGATTTGTCTCCTGGAATTCGTCCGCGACCTGCCTCGAACGGAGGCGAACATTGCCGCCTTCCTCATCGATAAGGTTGGCGACCCGAGACCGGTCGCCCAGGTCGAGGCAGCCATCAAGAAACTCTACGATGCGCAGTTTATCCGCAAAACCGAGGATGGCTGGAAGCTCCAGACCGCCCAGGAAAAGAACTGGGAGACCGAGAAGAAGTCCCTCGATCCCAAGCCCCGCGATCGGAATGAAATCGTCCGAAACGCTCTGCGCTCGACTTTTGGCGAGCCAGCCCTTCGGACCTACCGGCACAAAGAGTTTCGAACCTTTCGTATCGGGATTAGCGTGGACGGTACGACCGTCGGGGATGAAGGCGATATCAAGCTGTCTTTGGCCATGGCCGAGGATGACAGCGAGCTGTCCAACCGGATCAACGAGATTCGGGATGAAAGTCGGCAGGAGGCCCACAAAAACGATCTCTATTGGGTCTTCCCCCTTGCGCCGGAGATTGACGAACTGGTGGCCCAGCTCTTTGCGTCCAGGAAAATGGTTGAGAAATACGACCAGCTTCGAGCCCAGAACAAAATCACCCCGGACGAGGCCACCTGCCTCCAGGATGAAAAGAACCTCGTTCTGAATTACGAATCACGGCTCCGGGACAAAATCACGGAAGCGATTGAGCGCGGAACCGGCATGTTTCGCGGCGTGGCGAGGGATGCGTCGTCGCTCGGTAGGAATCTGGGTGAGATCATCAAGAAATTCCTTGAGCAGATTGTTCCCGACCTCTATCCCAAGTTGCAGATGGGTTCACGCCCTCTGCGTGGGGATGAACCCGATGTCTTCCTGAAGGCCGCTGATCTCAAGGCCCTTCCTCCAGTGTTTTACGTCGGCGAACGCGGCTTGGGCCTGGTTACCAAGGAAGGTTCGAAGTACGTACCGAACCCAAGCGCCGATGTGGCCAAAGAGGTCCATGATTACCTCGTCAGCCAGCACGAGTATGGCAACCGGGACGCCTGCCTTGGTAAGGCGCTCGAAAACCGATTCAACGGCACTCCCTACGGATGGGAACGGGACGTGCTGCGATTGGTCCTCGCTGTTCTTTTCCGTGCAGGCGTCATCGAGGTTTCCTTCGGCGGTCAGAAATTCGACTCGTTTGCCGATCCGCGAAGCCGGGAGCCCTTCAT
>DNYO01000067.1:2424-6069 GCA_003506795.1 Deltaproteobacteria bacterium | reverse complement strand
TCTAAGGCGACTGCGGCTCTAGCCACGGCCTTGTATTGCTATCATGCCGAAACGAATACACTGCTCGTCGATGCCGTAAAAGATGACAAGGTGAAGAAATTCTTGATTATCGGCGGTGACTTTTACGGCATTCAGAATTTTATCTTCAGTGATAGCGGAGAAGCAGGAAAGCGACGCTCAAAGATTTTGCGTGGGCGGTCCTTTGCCGTTTCGCTCTTCTGTGAGCTGGCGGCTGATATGCTCTGCCACGAAATTGGTATCCCCTCGACCTCCATCCTTCTCAACGCAGCGGGAAAATTTACCATCATTGCCCCCAATACAATCGAGGCAAGAAAGGCAGTCAGCCGCGTGGAGGAACAGATCAACGCATGGCTCATCACAAAGACCTGTGGCGAAAATGCTCTTGGCATATCGTCGGTAGAGGCCTCACCGGCCGATTTTGTCTCCGGTAGGTTTGCCGGTATTTACGACCTCCTGGGCGAGAAAATGGCCGAAAAGAAATTCCACAAGTTCGAGCTTGATAGGTACGGCGGTGCCTTTACTGATTATCTGGACCGGTTCGAAAATACCCTAACGCCGCCTCTTTGCCCATATTGCGGCAAGAGACCGTCGAGCCCGCAGGCGGAACGATTCCGGGAAAAAGATGATAAGTCCCTGTGTGCCATGTGTCGTGACCACATCTTTCTCGGAGAGAACATCGTCAAAAAAACCCGTATCGCGATTTGCGATAAAAATGCGGACATCAAAGGGGAAGAAAAGAAATTGCTGGAGCCGATTTTCGGTGTTTATCAAGTGGCGTTCATCGAAGGCGGCCTTACGAAAATGGCGAGAGAGGGGACGCTACTGAAATACTGGGACATCGCTATAAGCACCGACGGCCAAGTAGCCAAGGATGTAACGGCGCGGTTCATCAATGGCTACGTGCCCGTTTACACGGAAGAAGATCTTGACGATGACCGACTTCTGGAAGGCACGCGCAGTGAAGCGAAAAAACCGGAACTGATCGAGCAGATACGTCTCGATAGCGTGTCCCCTACCCCTAAGACCTTTACGCATATTGCCTCCAAAGCCTTGAACCAGAGCACCAATGGCGGGCGTAAAAAATACACGGGTATTCAGGCCCTGGGCATACTTAAGGCCGATGTGGATGAGCTGGGCATGATCATGGCCTGCGGCATCCCTGAGAAGAGATTTACCCTTTCTCGCCTTGCCACCCTTAGCCGCCAGTTGAACTTCTTTTTTGCCCTCTATCTCCCCCATCTATTGAAGACCGATGGGCGGTTTCAAGACATATACACGGTCTTTGCTGGTGGTGACGACCTATTCCTCATCGGCCCCTGGAATCGCATCGTAGAACTGGCGGAATACCTGCGGGAGAAGTTCGCCAAGTATACGTGCCGGAACCCGGAAATTCATTTTTCGGCGGGGATAATCATTCGGAAGCCGCAAACCCCCCTGGCAAAACTTGCCGACGATGTCGAAGAAGCACTAGAAAAAGCTAAGGGAGGCAATCCCAGCCCCATCAAGCGGGGCGATTGCGTCACACTCTTCGGAGAAACAGCAACCTGGGATAAATTTACGGAGCTTCGGAATATCGCAAAAACCATCGATCAATGGCGGCAAGAGAAACTAGTCAATAACGCCATGCTCTTTCGGATAAATCATCTCATCGACCTGGTCACACGGGCCGAGGAACTACTCAGGGAAAGAGAAATCCATCGGGACGATATGGAGTGCCTCAAGTGGCGCGCCATGTTCAGATATACGACGGCGCGGAATATCGGGAAACAAGCCCCCAATGAGGCAAAGAAGAAGGAATTACAAAGCGAATTCAGCCGCGTGGCTACGTGGCTTGAAAATCATGGCGGTCGGCTGAAGATGGCGCTGTGGGATGTGCTTTACAATAACCGGTAAGGAGGCAAAGCATGGAGAAGATAGAGTTTTATCAGGATCGAGCACGAGGAGTCATCAAACCCACGCTCTTTTCCGATGAGGCGGAAAAGTGGGCCACAGGCATCTGGGCGTCCAGCAAGAAGAAAATGAAAGATGGTAAAGAGCAACTCGAGAATAATAAGCGCTCGCAGATCCGCAAGTTTTACGACGAGGTGCTAAGACTAAACGGGAACCTAAAGACCAACCATGAGGATTGGGAGGTGGTCCTGCCGTACGTGAATATGCTCATCGCCAAGGCCGCCTATGCCCGGGGAAGAAACAGCCTTGTCACGGATGAATTTGTCCGCATGATCAGGGAGTGTGTTGCGGAAGTGCAACGGCCGCAGGATTTGGACATCTTTGCCAATTTCTTCGAGGCCTTTATGGGTTTTTACCGTCAATACGATTAGGAGGGCTTACGCATGCAACTGATAGATATTAGGAAAATAACGGGGAAAATTATCTTGAAAAGCGGCCTCCATATCGGCGCAGGCGATACAGAGATGCACATCGGAGGAACGGACAATCCCGTCATCAAGCACCCTTACACGCAGGAGCCTTACATCCCGGGTTCCTCGCTCAAGGGCAAGGTCCGAACCTTGCTGGAGATGGAAAGCGGCCTCATGGCAAGGACGAAAGGCGAGCCTGTTCAGGCTCGGCATTTAGAGGGGTTGAACGGCGAACAGAAGAAAAAAGGTGAGTACATCCTCAAGATATTCGGGTCGAGTGGTGCCGAGGCGGAAGCCGGCGCCGCGTATGGCCTTGGGCCGACGCGCGTTTCCTTCGCCGATTGCCCCCTAAACGCCGCCTGGCGGGAAAAGGCGCGACAGAATCGTTGGGATTACTTCGAAGTCAAGTCAGAGAACGCCATCGACCGCATTTCGGGGACTGCGCGCAATCCGCGGTTCACCGAGCGGGTCGTCGAAGGCGTGGAGTTCGATTTCTCCGTGTCCCTGAAGCTGCTTGGGGAGGAAGAAGACGAGCTCTTCGAGTATCTGCTGGACGGCCTCAAACTGCTCGAGATGGATGCCCTTGGCGGCAGCGGTAGTCGCGGTTACGGACGGATAAAATTCGAGTTCGACGACGCCGAGCTTGCCCAACGTTTTGAAGAGAGGAAGCCTTTCACCAGGGGAGGAGAAAAGAGTTGAAACGCTATGAGATTACAATAAAGCCGCTGTCTATGTTCGGAACACCCTTGAAGGGCGACACCCTGTTCGGCCAGTTCTGCTGGCAGGCTGCCTATGATGACCGGCTTCTTGACGGAGGTTTGGAAAAATGGATAGCCTGCTATGAGGAACGGCCTTTCGCCGTCTTCTCCAGCGCCTGGCCTAAAGCCATCCGTGACGGCAAATCTTTTTACGCCCTCAAGAGGCCGGATATGCCCCTCATGCGNNGCCGCTAGTGGCAAACAATTCATACGAAGACGCAAGAGGGGATCGCTACACCAGGAAGAATCGCTCATGGAAAGAAAAGTTTCTGCAGCCTCACAATACGATCAATCGTATGACCATGACAACAGGCGAAGGGATGTTCGCGCCCTACACACAACCCGCCGACGTTTTCCGGCCGGGGATGGAGTTGGCCATCTTCGCGGTGATCGATGAAAAAGCGACCGACATAACCCGCCTCCGAGACGGACTCAAGAGAATGGGCGATTTTGGCTTTGGCAAAGATGCGTCCACGGGGTGGGGACGGTTCGAGGTGACCGACGTA
>DNYO01000067.1:1148-2400 GCA_003506795.1 Deltaproteobacteria bacterium | reverse complement strand
ACGGCAGACATGGAGATGTGATGGCTCGGTCCCGGAATCCCTTCAAAACACCTGTGATAATGGCTGAGGAGGGTGCCGTCTTCATGCCGACAACGAGTGATGTTTTTTCCAAGCCGTACCTCGGCCGCGCGGTACGCGATGTATCAAAATCACTACCCGAGACGGTAGTTCAAGGGTACGCGCCTTACTTGCCTTTCGCATTGGAGATTTGACCATGATTGAAGAAAAGAGATTTTTCATCAAGACACTGGCACCGGTCCATATCGGCTGCGATGAGGTTTACGAGCCAACGGGGTTTGTCATAGACGAGGACCGAGGCGTGCTGCACGCCTTCGACCCCCTTGACTTTCTGAGGGGCTTGAGCGGACCTGAGCGGCAGCAGTTGTCATTTATCTGCAGAAAGGGAACGGTGGAGTCCATTTTAGAGTTATATAAGTTTATGAGAGGAAAGCGTTTTGAAGGCCGTCATGTAGCTGTCTGCCGCGGTTTTGTGGGGCACTATCGACAGACACTTTCAATGCGTATCAACGATCTAAAGAAAATGCAGCAAGAGCTGAATCGGTTTTTTATCTCTCGCACGGCTTTCAACCCCACAACACAGCAGCCCTTCATCCCCGGTTCGTCTATCAAGGGAGCATTGCGAACGGCCTATCTCAACGGTAGGCAAAGAGTGAAGCCACTGCCTCCCGCCAAGGATGCCACTCAACTCGAAAAAAATCTGCTTGACGGGGGCGCCTTTGAGACCGACCCCTTCCGGTTGCTGAAAGTGTCTGATTTTCACCCTGTGGGACCTTGCCAAACGAAAGTTATTTATGCTGTAAATGAGAAGAAGCAAAAAGATGCAAAGTATAGGGCAGGCGGTCCTTATCAAATCCTGGAAGTTATCGAACCGAGCGCGATCTTTGTGGGGACGATTCAAGTTTTACCTCCATTAAGTAACAGCATCATAAAGACACCCCTCACGGAACCGGCCGTCCTTGAAAGTACCGCCTCTTTCTACGGTAAAGAAAAACGCCGTGAAGATGAGGAGCTCATGGCAGCGGGATTACCACCTTTGCACGGAGAACATATAGAGGACGGCATACCGCTACGCATCGGCCGTCATTGCGGGGCCGAGTCGCTCACCATCGAGGGGCACCGCCGAATCCGCATTATGCAGGGCAGGGATAAGCAAGCAACTGTTTCGACCAGAGGTGCCACCACCTTTTGGCTGGCCGCAGAAGAACCGAGAAACTACCAAAAAACGACCTTG
>DNYO01000067.1:0-1119 GCA_003506795.1 Deltaproteobacteria bacterium | reverse complement strand
ACGGAAAGCGTACCCGCTCCGCAAGTCGAGAAGGAATTCGTCCCGCAAATCACCATTACGGCGACGGAAGAGGTGTGGGAAGGGGCATCTGTCAGCTATCAGGCAGGGGGAGGAGGTGTCCTGGCGGCAGTGGGACCCAAGGGGGTAAAGGCAAAAGTGGCGGGAAAAGAGAAAGCGAAGGCTGTAACCGATGCCTCCCTGCATACAGCGTTGTTCGAGAAGCGTAAGACAATCAGAAATGCCCGTGTAACCGTACGCAAGATGGGAAATTGGTATGATATCATCAAAGTGAGCGTATGAGGACGGCCAGTGTAGGACCGTATGGTCAGAGGTCTCGTTATATGCCCTGACATCCCTACGTTCCCATGCCGCCGCGCTAGTAAGGAGCAAAAATGACAAAAGTATTGATCTTATCCGTCGGTGGTTCCGCGGCGCCGGTGGTAAACGCCATAAAATCGGGGCGTCCTGATTACGTCTATTTTTTCTGCTCACGAGGACCCAAGGGTAGCGAGCATACTATTGCCGACCCGGGTGACCCATGCGGAGATACACGGAAAATTAAGTGTCGGGAATGTGGCACCGAGCAGTACATCGGTGATCCGAAGGGCAAGGCCATTGTCGTTCAGGCAGGGCTGGATCATTCCCGGTACGAGATTGTAGCGGTAGACAATCCCGATGATCTGGCGGAATGTTATCACGCCGTCGTGGGAATATTGGATAAGATCGCTGAGCAGTATGAAACGGACTGTGAAGTAACGGCCAATTATACGGGAGGCACCAAAACGATGTCGGTAGCCTTGGCTCTGGCGGCCTTGATGAGGGAGCGCTGTGCTCTCGCCGTGAATGTGGGGCCAAGGGCGGACTTGATCAAGGTTATAAGCGGCGATATTCCTGTCATAATCAATAAATGGCGGATTTCTAGTGAAATTCAGATTGACATGGCAAGAAGGGCCGTTGCCGATTATGATTATGCCTACGCTTATCAGTTATTTGGGGAAATTCTGCAACATCCCGTTGATGCATCCTTAAGGGCTAAAGTTCTCCGTGCTGCCCAACTGTGCCAGATTTTCGATCTCTGGGACAAGTTTCAGCATCCGGCTGCGGGACAACTTATGAAGA
>DNYO01000281.1 GCA_003506795.1 Deltaproteobacteria bacterium | reverse complement strand
AATGAAAGACATCATACTGAAAAACGGAATCGTGGTGACACCGGATAGCCTGATCAAGGGAGGGGTGGCCATAAAAGAGGGGCGTATCGTAGCCATCGGCGAGGACGGGTCCCTGGGGCAGGCACAAGAAGTCATCGACGTTGAGGAAAAGATCATATTCCCTGGCATTTTCGATCCCCATTTCCATCTTGGCAACGGCGATGAGGTGGGATACGATGCGATGCGCGAGGATTTTTATCTAGAATCCAAAGAAATGGCCGTGTCCGGCGTGACGCTCTTTGCCACCACAACCCTGTACGGGAAAGGTTCTCTCGTGGAGGGTTTTAATAAGACCGTCACCTGCGGAGTGGATAATTGTTTTGTGGACTACAAGGTCACCTGCTGCGTAAGCGTCGAGGAACAGATCGCGCAAATGGCTGAAGTGGCCCGGCAGGGATGCGTGGACTTCAAATTCTTTATCGGATACAAAGGGTCGCAGGCGGAAAGTCTCGCCATGAGCGCTGAAGGCATTACGCTGGGGACGTGGTATCGGGCTTGCGAAGAGATGGCTCGGATTGGTCGGCCGGTCTTTCCGAAAATTCACGCAGAGGACCCGTGGGTGCGCGAAATTCTCCTTGACCGGATCCGAAAGGCGGACAGAAAGGACTATCTCGTCGCCTGGGCCGAGCATTCACCAGGCTATGGAGAGAATCTGCAGATCTATAACGCCGCGGTCATCGCGGATCAGTTCCATGTTCCCCTTTATGTAGTCCATGTGAGCGCAAAGGAGAGCATTGGGCTGATCCGTTATCTCCGCAGTGAGGGTATGAAGATAATTGCCGAGACCACCCCGGCTTTTCTCTGCGGCGACGCCCGCGAACTTGAGGCCGCGAGCCTTAAGGGTAGGGCCAAGATCCAGCCGCCCATCAGGTTTAAGGAAGACAACGATGCCCTCTGGGGTGCCGTAGAACGAGGGGAGATCACGGTCATCGGAACGGACAGTCTCCCCTATACAAGCAGGTACAAGGATTCGGCAGGTTTTTGGGAGCTTCGCGTGGGGCTTAATTGTCAGGTCCCCGCCACGATTCCTCTTATGATGACGGAAGGTGTAAATAAAGGGAAGATCGATCTTGTCACCATGGCCAAGATCCTCAGCACGAACGCGGCTCAGCTCTATGGCATCTATCCGCAAAAAGGGGCGATCCAGGTTGGCTCAGATGCGGACATCGTGGTCATCGATCCTGAAAAGTCGGGAAGACTGGGCGCAGACAAGCTGCGCGGCAAATCGGACTTCTCTATCTGGGAAGGAAGGCCGGTTCGCGGGTTCCCCGTGATGACCTTCGTGAGAGGGCAAATGGTAGCCCGGGATGGAGAGATAGTGGCGGAAAGACCACAGGGACGCCATGTCGTCGGTTTAACACCCCATGAGACCCTGTAGGTTTCTAGTAATTAGATAGGAGGTATCGAAAATGAAAATGGATGAACTGAAGGAAAAGATCAACAAAGCGAATGAAGAGGCGGCACGACGACTTGTAGAGGCGGAACCGTACCTTATCGATACAGCTCCAGCAATAGACGTGATACCGGGCATGAAAGAGAAGATGCTCCTTCACGCGGCGCCTTTCGTCGACTGGGAACATATGTGCGGACCACAGAAGGGGTCTGCAATCGGCGCAGCACTCTTCGAGGGCTGGGCCAAAACCCCCGAAGAGGCAATCAAACTCTTTGAGCAGGACAAGATCACCTTTGAGCCCGCCCACAATCACGATTCCCTCGCGGGCGCAGGCATGATGGTGTCGCCCTCCATGAAGGTTTTCGTCGTGGAGAACAGAAAGCACGGCAACCGGGTGTATACCCATTCCAAGGAAGAGACCTTCGCGGCCCTACGGTATGGTCGTTTCAGTCCGGACGTCATCGAGAAATTGGGAATACTCAGGGACGTGATTATGCCAGCCCTGGGCAAGGGTTTCCGGCAGGCAGGCGGTATAAATCTTAAGAAACTGGTGGCGGGTTCCTTGCAGATGGGTGACGAAGGGCACAACAGGAATATCGCTGCGGGCTGCCTCCTCGAAAAGGAACTGATGCCGCACCTCTTTAAAGCGGGTGTAGACCGTGAGAGCTTAGAGGCTGTGGCGATACTCTTCGACCACGACGAGCAGTGGCTTGTCTATCCTGAGATGGCTTTCTGCAAGTGTATCCTCAACGCGGCGGCTAATATTGAGTACAGCACGCTGGTTACCGTAATGGGCAGGAATGGCACCTATTTCGGCATCCGCGTGAGCGGGCTTGGTGATGAGTGGTTCAGCGCGCCCGCACCTGAGGTAAAGGGTTTCTTCTTCCCGGGTTACACGCAGGCCGATGCGAATAAGGATATGGGCGACAGCGCGATTACCGAGACCGGCGGGATCGGTGCATTTGCCATGGCGGCTTCACCGGCGCTTGCCCGGTTCGGTTCTGCCGTGGGTCTCGGCGGGACCTTTCAGGATGCCATAGAGATGACGGAACGTATGTACGAAATTACGCTGACGGAGAACGCTGGCCTTCCCATACCCACCCTTGATTTCCGCGGCACGCCTACGGGCATTGATGTCCTCAAGGTGCTGGAGAAGGGTATCTATCCCATGATAAATACGAGTATCGCGCATAAGGACTGGGGAGTTGGTCAGATTGGGGCAGGATGGGTCACCGCGCCCGCAGAATGCTTCAAGAAGGCGTTTGCGCGCATGGTCGAGAAATGGAATATTGAATAGGAAGGCGAGAGAAAGACGATGGCAATTCGCATAATAGTAAGGTCAAATGACTACCATGATTCCATGGTGCTCATGCAGATAAGCAGCAAGATCCTCGAGATGGAAGGTGTGAAACGGGTGGCCATCATGATGGCCACCGACAACAATAAACCCTTTATCGCCTACTGTGGTTTCCACGATGAAGCTATCGATACCGCCGGTGCGAGTGATCTCGTAATTGCCCTTGAGACGAGCGACGAGACACAGATGGATGCGACGATCGCCCGTATTGATGCGCTGCTCAAGGAGCGAGGTCGCAGGCGAAAAATAGGGAGGCGGTTCGCAAGCCTCGAAGGTGCCTGTAACGGCTTTGAAGGTGCTAATGTTGCAGTCATATCGGTGCCCGGCCAGTTTGCCGCCAGGGAGGCGCGCAAGGCGCTTACGCGGGGGCTTAATGTACTGCTTTTCAGCGATAATGTAACTGTCGAGGACGAAGTGGCTCTGAAGCGGCTGGCCAAGGAAAAAGGCCTCATGCTTATGGGGCCTGATTGCGGCACCGCAATCATCAACGGCACCGGTCTCGGGTTTGCGAACCAGGTACGCCGGGGACCCGTGGGCATTGTTGGCGCCTCGGGTACAGGTATACAGGAACTGTGTATGATCCTCGAACAGGCAGGGGGCCTCGGCGTCTCGCAGGCGATAGGGACAGGCGGCCGCGACCTCTCCGAACGAGTGGGAGGGCTGACGGCGTTATCGGGCCTCGACTTTCTTGCCGGGGACCCTGAGACAGAAATAATTCTTATGATATCGAAACCGCCTTCAGAACAGGTAGCGGAGAAGATCTTCGAAAGGATCAGCACGATCGGCAAGAAGGCGGTGGTCTGTTTTCTCGGGCTCGCCCCCGGATCACCCGATACCGCGGTGCAGACAAATATTATCCGCACGGAGACGATCGAGGAGGCGGGTCTTGCCACAATCCACCTGATGGGTTCGGCAATAGATAAGCGATTCATTACAGATAAGGGCGAGATCGCCACTATTGCAGCAGACGAACGGAGCCGGTTCAAGAAGGGGCAGGTGTTTCTGCGTGGCCTTTTTTGCGGCGGCTCGTTTTGCTATGAGTCCATGATCTACTTGCGGTCGCAGCTGACGAGACTTCACGCGAACAGCCCCGTATCAGGCATCGCATCGTTGCATGATGCCTATGTCTCAGAGGAACATTCGGTCGTTGATTTGGGTGCGGACGAGTTTACCCGGGGCCGGGTCCATCCCATGATTGACCCCACCGGTGTGGCGGACCGTATTGGAAGGGAGGCCGCGGACGAATCAGTGGCAGTCATACTTTTCGATGTGATACTCGGTTATGGGGCCCACCAGGATCCGGCCTCCGTGTTGATACCGGCTGTCAAGGCGGCACAGGACCAGGCGATGGCCGCAGGGCGCAGCGTCGCCTTTGTGACCCATCTGTGCGGAACAGAGGCAGACCCTCAGGATAGAGGGGAACAGGAAAAGAGATTTCTGGAGGCGGGGGTGCATGTGGCGGCTACCAACCTCCAGGCTACAAGAATTGCGGTAGAAATTGTGAGGAGCAAGACAGATGGATGAGGTTGGAAGATCGCTGCGGGATAAGCCGCTTAAAGTTATAAATGTGGGCCTCGAGCTTTTTTTCGAGGCGCTGCTCTTACAACATGTTGATGCTGTACAGGTGGACTGGAGGCCGCCAGCGGACGGTGACGAGCGTCTGGCCGGCCTCCTGGAAAAGCTGCTCTAGGGTCATGGAAGAAATGAACAGCAAGAGAAAAAAGGTGGTTATTGCCCTCGGAGGAAACGCGATCAACTTGCCCCATCAGCGCGGTACGTTCAAGGAACAGTACGATCACATCAGGGTTGCATGTATCCCGATAATGAAACTTGTCAGGAGTAACGCCTCCGTGGTGCTTACCCATGGCAGCGGCCCTCAGGTGGGGAACCTGTTGATTCAGGAAGACCAGGCTGCCAGCCTTGTACCTCCCCAGCCCATGGACATATGCGCTGCAATGGTTCAGGGCCAGGTGGGCTACATGATACAGCAAGCCATAAATAACACACTTATCGATGAAGGGCTGAGTGCGGAAGCTATCACGGTGATCAGCCGCGTGCTCGTCAGGCAGGACGATCCGGCCTTTGCCAGCCCCTCAAAACCCGTGGGTCCTTTTTACACGCGCGAGCAAGCTGAGGAGCACGCAAAAGAAATGGGGTATGCCATCAAGCAGTTATATCCCAACGACGAGAAGTCCTTTCGCAGGGTGGTACCCTGTCCTTATCCTCTCGCGATCCTCGAAAAGAACATAATCAAGAGTCTTGTGGCACAAGGGGCTGTGGTTATCGCTTGTGGCGGCGGGGGCATACCAGTTTATCGCCGGGACAATGGTCACTATCACGGCATACAGGCCGTCATAGACAAAGACCTTTGCGCGGCGAAACTGGCCGAGGAGGTCGGGGCGAGCGTGCTTATGATATTGACGGATACCTCCTATGTATGGCTTAATTTTGGTAAACCCGACGCAACACCGCTCGTATCTGTGAACGTGGAGGCTTTGAGAGGCTATCTGGACGAGGGGCATTTTCTCGCAGGCACTATGAGACCGAAGGTGGAAGCGTGCATTCGGTTCTTGGAGGCGGGCGGGGAAAGGGCGGTCATCGCATCACTTGCTGAGATCGCCCCCGCCTTTGAGGGTACAGCAGGTACCCAGATTGTTCGTGAAGGATCGTCGGGAAGGAAGGTGCTGAAATATGGTTAGAAAAACGAGCGATCTGGTGCTGAACAACCTGTTTGATCTTATTATGAAAAACGAAGTGAAGCCCGGCGACAAACTGCTTCCTGCTGAAAGCATGGCCAAAAAGTTCAAGATCAGCGTGGCCTCTACCAGGGAGGCGGTACAAAGTCTCGCCACCATGGGTCTCGTGGACATCATCCATGGCAGGGGGATCTTTCTGACAGAGGGACGGCCGATTATCGAGGAACTCTTGGAGGCACGAATGGCAATAGAGCCCTTCACGGTAGCCATGGCCGCGGAGCGCATCGACGAGGAGGGATTGGTCCGCATGGAGAGCGTGCTTGACGAAATGGACAGATGCCTAGCAGAAGGCATCCGCGATACCTTCAACGAAAATGACTGTGAGTTCCATCTCTTGATCAGTAAAGCGGCGGGCAACCGCTTCCTTTTCAAGGTTCTCTCCAATACACGAGAGTTGCTCCGCTATCAGGTGTTCGCGGTCAACGCCATCCCAAGCCTCCTTCGTGCGTCCGCGATAAGACACAGAGAGATATTCGAGGCGATCAGAAATCACGATCCTGAGGCCGCACGCAGAGTAATGGAGCAACATATTACAGAGGCAGTCCGATTCTGGAAAAGAGATGGTGGTTTGTCTGTTGTTGCGGCTGAAGGGCAGGGGGGTAGACTAAGCCGTTCATGAATCGTCAGCTTCTACAAGATGTTTTTGGTGCCGCCCTTGCAGCGGCGGATCCGCGCAGGATGGTCGTCGGTTTGGGCACACGCCTGCAATCGCTCTACCGCGAAGGAGGTTTCAGGCAGCTTTATGTGGCCGGTTTCGGTAAGGCAGCCTGCGCCATGGCGGAGGGCCTGGAGAAGGCAATCTCTGAACTGATTACCGAGGGTGTGTTGGTAACGAAGGACGGCCACGCGCGTGGATGTCGCCTGTCAAACCGTCTGGCTGTGTTCGAGGCCGCTCATCCTGTGCCTGACGAGAGGGGAGTAGCCGCATCGCAACGGATCCTGAGCCTGGCTGAAGCAGCAGATGAAAAAACGCTATTCCTTTGTCTCATATCGGGAGGAGGGTCTTCCCTTTTTGCCATGCCTTCTGATGGCATAGCTCTGCGCGAGAAGCGGCTTGTCACGAATATGCTTCTGCGCTCAGGCGCCACAATCGAGGAGTTGAACACTGTGCGCAAGCATATCTCGAGGGTAAAAGGAGGGCAGCTTGCCGCCGCCGCCTACCCTGCTTCTGTCGTCTCCTTAATCCTTTCTGATGTGATAGGTGATCGCCTCGACGTGATTGCGTCCGGACCGACAGTGCCTGATCCAAGCACCTTTGTCGATGTCCGGGCGACACTCGAGAAATATGACCTTCTGGACAAGGTTCCGGGGCCGGTGTTGAAATTGATTGAGGACGGAATCACAGGCCAATGGCCAGAGACCCCGAAGCGAGGAGATTGTGTGTTCGGGCGGGTGGAAAACATTATCATCGGAAGTAATAAACTGTCGCTCGACGTAGCCTCGACTCGCGCAACGGCGTTCGGGTTCGAGACCAAAATACTTTCCGCTGCGCTCTCGGGAGAATCGCGAGACGTGGCAAGAATGCTTGCCCGAGAGGCGCTTCTGGA
>DNYO01000121.1 GCA_003506795.1 Deltaproteobacteria bacterium | reverse complement strand
CGCATGAGGCTGAGGGTCTCACGGTGCTCCTCCTCCGTCTCGCCGCAGAATCCTGCGATGATATCCGTCGATATGGCACAACCCGGAAGGATTCGATTGATGGCATCGATCCTTCCGAGATACCATTCACGGGTGTATTTTCTGTTCATCCTTTTCAGCACGCTGCTGCTGCCGCTTTGAACCGGCAGGTGAATGTGTTTGCAGATATTGCTGTGCTTCGCCATTACCTCAAGGACATCGTCCGAGAGGTCCTTTGGGTGAGAGGTCGAGTACCGTACTCGAAGCCGCGGATCAATAGAGGCGACCATCTCAAGAAGTGAGGCGAAATTTATGGTTTCCTGCTTGCCTGTTAGCAGAGACATGTCAGGCAGAAGAACCTTTTCGTTTATCAGGTCGCTCCGATGTTGCCCGGAATCCGGTCTGGCAGTTCCCGACATAATTGCTGCAGACGGCGGCTCATTTTCCTGTCCTGCCCCGTTCCAGCTATAGGAGTTCACATTCTGTCCCAGCAGAGTCACTTCGCGAAACCCCTTTTCAAAAACTTCCCGTGCCTCGCGCACTATCGTCTCCGGATCCCGGCTTCGCTCTGCGCCCCTTACGTAGGGCACCACGCAGTATGAACACATGTTGTTGCAGCCGCGCATGATGGAGATGAAGGCCGAGACACCGTTGCTCTCAAGGCGCACTGGGGAGATGTCCGCATAGGTCTCCTCGCGGGAGAGCAGTACATTGACAGCCGCATGACCGGAAACAGCCGACTCGACCAGCATTGGGAGATCACGGTAGGCGTCAGGACCCACAACCATATCGACCATCTTGTCGCTTTCCAGCAGCTTCTCTTTGAGCCTTTCGGCCATGCATCCCAGCACGCCCACAATCACCTGCGGGCGTTTCTTTTTTTCCGACCTGAACAGGTCGAGACGGCCCCAGATGCGTTGCTCTGCATTCTCGCGGATGGAGCAGGTGTTGACGAGGATGAGGTCTGCCTCGCCAATTGTGCCGGCCGGCAGGTACCCGGCATCGCTGAGAACTGATGCAACAACCTCGCTGTCAGCTACATTCATCTGGCAGCCGTAGGTCTCTATGTAGAATTTTTTTGGCATAATCGGGGCAAAGGTAGGAAATTTGCGATTTGCGATGTGCGAATTGCGATTTTGGTGCGTCAGGTGTATGTCAGGTGCTCGAAGGCCATCCTGATTGCATATTGCAGGAAATGTATATTTTTGTGTTCTGTACTAAAAATAATCCATATGTCAGGTCACAGTAAGTGGTCAACCATCAAACGCAAGAAGGGGGCGGCCGACGCAAAGAGAGGGAAGATCTTTACAAAGATCATCAAGGAAATAATGATCTCAGTGAAAGAGGGTGGCGCTGACCCGGCGGGCAATGCGCGACTGAGACTCGCCATACAGAACGCCAAGGGCGCAAATATGCCCAAGGATAACATCGACAGAGCCATCAAAAAGGCATCGGGCTCCGAGGGCGAAGCATACCATGAGATGACCTACGAGGGCTATGCCAACAACGGTATCGCCATATTCGTCGAGGGTCTCACAGACAACACCAACCGCACACTTTCAACGGTACGATTTATCTTTGGCAAATACAACGGCGCGCTCGGGCCAAACGGCTCGCTGACATTCCTGTTTGACCGCAAAGGGGTCTTCACAATCAACGCCGGGGACGTCAGCGATAAGGATATGGAGAGCCTCGAGCTCGAACTGATTGATGCCGGCGCTGAGGATATCGAGATCGATGATGAAGTGATCACTGTCACCTGCGCCAAGGACGACTTTGGGAAAATCAACCGCAAGCTGGAAGAGATGGGGATCGAACCCGATGAGGCCATGCTCAAGCGTGTCCCTAAGGAGACGAAGACGCTCGATGTGGACTCGGCCCGAAAGGTGATGAAGCTCATCGAAGCGCTTGAGGATGACGATGATGTGCAGGCTGTTTATCATAATCTCGAGATGACTGATGAGCTGGCCGAGGCGCTGGAAGAGTAGTGACTGCCCTCCCGTGGTTTTGGAATAATTATTGCATAAAGCTTCTCAGAAAAACAGTTGTATATTTGCCGCATGAGATCACTGAAGAGAGCCGCGAAGAGATCAATGGAGGGAGCCTTGACGGGATCGGAAAGCAGAGCCCTGGTGAGATCAATGGAGGAAGCCTTGACGGGATCGGAAAGCAGAGCCCTGGTGAGATCAATGGAGGGAGCCATGACGGGATCGGCGAACAGTGCCCTGGTGAGATCATTGTTGCTTGCCACGGTATTAACAATCCTCCTGCCGCTGTCACTGACCGCGCAGAGTGGCCTTGGTGTTGAGGAGCTTATGAACGACGGACGGCCCCGCTATATGGCCGAACGCCTTATCATCCGCCAGGATCCGGCAATAGACACCCTCGTAAGCAGACACATCCTCATGAACGCCTCAAAACAGGGCGTCGACGGATGGCGCATACAGATCTACCGCGGGGGACATCGCACGGCGGGCGAAGATTCCAACAGGATCCGCGCAGGCTTCATGGAACAGTATCCTGACATCCCCACATACCGCACCTTCGACAGACCCAACTGGTTCAAGGTGAAGGTGGGCGATTTCCGGACTCGCGAGGAGGCCGCCAGGGTCTTCTTCGACATAGTGAACAAATACCCGGACGCCTACCTGATCAGGGATGTCATAGCATACAAAAATCCGGTAAGGTAAAATGAGTGACAGCATAAAACATGAATGCGGGATAGCACTGATGAGACTGCTGCACCCCGCAGAATACTACATTGATAAATACGGATCATGGGACTACAGCCTGCGCAAGATGTACCTCATGATGGAGAAACAGCACAATCGCGGCCAGGACGGCGCGGGACTGGCAGGGATTCGCATCGGCGCGAAACCGGGTACGCGCTACATCCACCGGCAGCGCTCCAACTCAGCAAACCCGATCAAGGAGGTCTTTGACCGCATCTACCCCGAGATACAGCAGAACCCCTGCGATGTATGGCTCGGGCACCTGCGCTACGGTACCTACGGGAACTACAACATCGACTACGTGCACCCCGTCACCCGCGAGAACAACTGGCGCTCCCGCAGCCTCGTGATGGCCGGCAACTTCAACCTGACCAACATAGAGGTGATCTTCAACCACCTCCTCGAGATAGGCCAGAACCCGATCGATTTCTCGGACACAATAACAATCCTCGAGAACGTCGGCCATTTCCTCGATGAGGAGGTCGAGCGGCGCTACAGGTTCCACAAGGAGAAGGGCCTGACCAAGCGCGAGATCTCCCCGATCATTGAGAACGAACTTGATGTGGCAGGTATTCTCCGGAGTGCCGCAAAGCGATGGGACGGTGGTTACGTGATGGCTGGCATGCTCGGACATGGCGATGCGTTCGTGCTTCGCGATCCCGCCGGCATCAGACCCGCCTTCTGGTATGCCGATGACGAAGTGGTGGTTGCCGCCTCAGAACGACCGGTCATTCAGACGGTCTTCGACATCAGGACAGATAAGATTAACGAACTTGATCCGGGCAAAGCGCTGATAATTAAGGCGTCGGGCGATTGGTCGCTGCAGGAGGTGCTCCCGGCAACCGCCCCGGCAAAGTGCTCCTTCGAGAGGATCTATTTCTCCCGCGGAACGGACAAGCACATATACCGCGAACGCAAGAAGCTCGGAGAAACTCTCACAGAGCCGGTGCTGGCGGCGGTGAACAACGATTTGAAGAATACTGTGTTCTCCTATATCCCCAACACTGCCGAGAGTGCATTCTACGGGCTGATCGAGGGTGTCGACAAGTGGCTGAACAACAGGAAGCGGCAGGCGATACTGAAGAAGGGCGATGCCATCACCGTCTCCGACTTCGAGCGGATCATGGACGTGAGGCCACGTATTGAGAAAATCGCCGTGAAGGATATCAAGCTGCGTACATTCATTACACAGGATAAGAGTCGCGATGACCTCGTGGCCCACGTTTACGACGTTACCTACGGGATTCTCAGACGCGGGAAGGACAGCCTGGTTGTAATTGACGATTCGATTGTACGCGGCACAACGCTGAGGGAGAGTATCATACGCATCCTTGACCGGCTGGAGCCGGCGAAGATCGTCATTGTATCATCCTCCCCGCAGATTCGCTATCCTGATTGCTATGGCATCGATATGGCGAAGCTGGGCGACTTCATAGCGTTCCGGGCGGCCATGGAGCTGCTGAAACTGACAGGCCGCGAGGAGGTTATCTCGCGTGTTCATTCAAATGCGCTGGAGGAATTGAAAAAGCCGGATACAGAGATGGTCAACGTGGTGAAGGAGATCTATGAGACATTCACTGACCTCGAGATATCTGATCATATAGCCGTGATGCTCCGTCCGCCTGAGATCAGGGCCGAGGTGAAGATCGTGTTTCAGTCGGTTGAGGGTCTGCACAGGGCCTGCCCGGGTCATACGGGCGACTGGTACTTCACGGGCAACTATCCTACGCCTGGCGGCAACAGGGTAGTCAACCGGGCGTTCGTGAACTTCATGGAAGGGAAGGATAGCCGTGCTTATTAGTACCTTATGTCTTAAATTGGTGTATTTTTTGGCACAATATTTTTCATAGTCTTCTATAACGCTTTATTTACAAGCGCTACAGAGGGAAATATTTTTATCCAACTTTGAAAAACCTGTTTGGTTCTGGCTCGTCCAGGTTAGG
>DNYO01000166.1 GCA_003506795.1 Deltaproteobacteria bacterium | reverse complement strand
TCATGGAGAATCTCCCTCAAGGACGAAACGCTGCCCTTTCGGTAAGATCCTCTTACGGTACCGATCCCGAAAAAACTCACGATTCTGGCTATAAACTCGCCATCGCGGTGGCGGCTGATCAGCACCTTTCCGCCGCCGCCCTTTTTCGCAAAGGGCATCATGAGAAGCCTGCCGTGCCAGAAACAGACGATATAATTGAAGCGGCTGCCCCATCTTTCCTCCGGCGGGCGGTTGACGTGCTGGACGCGCAGGGTCAGCCTCAAAAGCGAGAGAAAACCGAATAGCACGGGAGGCATGATATAGATCATCAGAAAAGATTTGATTTTCTTTTTCATCAGTGTTTTTTTCCTATGGGAATGACCTTTTTACGGGCCCCTTCCCTGAACTGTAACTCGTAGAGTTTTCTGTAGGGCCCTTCCTGCTCGATAAGAGACCCATGGGTGCCTTGCTGGACGATCATGCCTTTATCGATGACAATGATGCGATGTGCATTGATGATCGTAGAGAGCCTGTGAGCTATGATGATCGTTGTTCTCCCTTTCATGAGGTTTTCAAGGGCTTTCTGGACCTCAATCTCCGATTGGGCGTCGAGGGAGCTTGTCGCCTCGTCGAGAATGAGGATGGGCGCATTCTTGTAAAGGGCACGGGCAATGGCGATGCGCTGTTTCTGGCCCCCTGAAAGCCTGACTCCCTTCTCGCCGGCGATCGTGTCATACCCCTTGGGAAGCTTCAGTATGAAATCGTGGGCGAAGGCCATCCTTGATGCATGGAAGAGTTGCTCTTCATCAGGTTGTACGCCGTAGGCGATGTTGCTCCGTATCGTATCGTTGAAGAGAATGACATCCTGCGTTACCAGGGCGATGTTTGTTCTTAAGGAATTGAGAGTGACGTCGCGTACATCGATGCCGTCGACCTTGATGAGACCCTGACTTATATCATAGAACCTGGGGATAAGGTTCACGAGTGTCGTTTTTCCCACGCCGCTTTTTCCGACAACGGCGATGACTTCATTTTTTGCGATCGTGAGGTTTATATTGTTGAGGACCATCTTTTCGTCATAACGGAAGGAGACGTTGTCGAACTCTATGACTCCTTCCACTTTGCCAAGCTTGGCGGCATCCGGTTTTTCGAGAACCTCGGGCTCCCTGTCTATAATTTCGAAGACACGCTGGCTCGCCGCCAGGCCCTGCTGGACGTTGTGGTTTTCCTTGTTGAGTTTTTTGATCGGTTCATAGAGCATGATGAGCGATGCCATGAAGGCGAAGAAGGTACCCGGCGTCGAGTTGCCCAGTATGACCTCCCTGCCGCCGTACCAGATCACGACACCAACGGCGATCCCGCCTATGACCTCCATCACGGGATGGGATAGTGCACGGATCCTCGTCCGTTTCATAACGATGCGAAAGAGAGTCTCGTTTTCCTGGGTGAACCTCTTGTTCTCGTACGCCTCCATGGAGAATGCCTTGACGATTCTCTGGCCCGTTATGGTTTCATGGAGAAAGCTGGTAAGGCGCGCCAGATATTGCTGGATATTGAGCCCGATCTTTCTGAGCTTCTTGCCGAAAGCCACGATGGGGTAGATGGAAAACGGCAGGATAAGGAAGGCTATAAGCGTCAGTTTCCATTCCATCCGAAAGGCGACGATGACGAGCCCGATGATGGTGAAGGCGTCCTTCAGAACCGCGGCGACAGAATCGGAGACGGTGTTCTGGACGAGGGAGACATCGTTCACGATCCGGGAGATATTCGAGCCTGTCGGTGTCTTGTCGAAGAAGGAAAGGGGCTGTCTCTGCATATTGTAGAAGACAAGGTTCCTGATATCTGTAACGACCCTTTGCCCAACATAGCCCATGTAATAGCCCTGGAGATACTCGAAGGTGCCTTTGATCAGGAAAAGAACGATGACAGCCGCGGGCATGATGTAGAGCTTGCTCATGTCTTTCTGGAAAAAGATGGAGTCGAGAACGGGCTTGACGAGGTAGGCGCTCAGGCTCTGGGCGCCGGAACACAGCGCCATGAAGATCATCGCAAAAATCAGTTTTGTTTTGTAAGGATATGCGAATCTTAGAAGTCTCAGATAGAGGTTCATATTATTTCTCGAGGAAATTAATTATCGTGTCAGCGGCCAACCGGTAGGAATCCTGTTTCTTCAGCTTGTCAACGATCGACCCCAATTCACCCGCAACATCCCACCTTCCTTTATCTATCATAGAAAGCGCTTTGCTTGCAATGGTTTCGGTGTCAAGACTCTGTATAAACTCAGGGAATATCTCTTTTCCGGCAATAATATTGGGAAGCCCTATGAAATCGACATGGACGATAAGACGTGCAATGGCATAGGAGAACCAGGATATCCGGTAGATGATGGCCGTCGGAGCCTTGAGGAGGGCCGCCTCGAGAGTTGCGCTGCCTGAGGCCACTATTGCGGCGTCGCAATATGCAAGGGCGTTGTGGGAACTCTTCTTCACCGGGATAGCACCGGGAATCTCCTGAAGATAAGGCGTGACAACCCTGTCGTCCATGCTTTCAGCAAGAGGCACAAGGACGGTGAGGTCGGGCAGGCTCCTGCGCATTGCGGCGACAATCTTCGCCAAAGGAGGCATGTGCCGTGCGATCTCGTTCTTTCTGCTCCCGGGCATGATTGTCAGGATAGGTTTGTCCGGCGGTGCCCCGATATTTGAAAGAAATACGGCGCGGTCGAGGGTAGGACGGACTGTAGCGGCAAAAGGGTGACCGACGTACGTTGCCGGAACCCCCGCCACTGTATAAAGGTCTTCTTCGAAGGGGAGGATGCAGATGACCCCGTTCACGTATTTCCTGATCTTCTCCATACGGCTTCGTTTCCATGCCCAGACCTGGGGAGGAATGAAATAAATGACGGGTATGTCAAGGGACCTGGCAAAGCGGGCGATCCTCATGTTGAAACCGGGGAAATCGACAAGGACTACAAGGTCGGGGCGTTCCGTGCGGATATGGGTCTTGACCGCATCGAAGGCCCTTTTTATGTGGCCGGCATGGGAAATGACCTCGGTGAGGCCCGTAACGGAAATATCACGATAGTCCCGGGCTATTCTTACGCCCAGGGCCGCCAGTCTTTCCGAACCCATTGCGGATATCTGAAAACTTCCGGTTTTTTGAAGCGATTCTACGAGATGGCAGGCATGCGTTTCCCCGGAGAGTTCCCCCGTGGATATGAAGACCTTCTTATCGATGTTATGCACCCTGTTTGTCGGCGATGCGGATTCGGATCCTGTTAGCGAGATCAAGCGCCTTAAGGCCGTCGACGCCGCTCACGCTCGGCGTGCCGCGGCCGCTTGCGGCCCTCACAAACTGGAGGAGCTCGTCTCTGACGGGATCCATCCCGGGCGATGTGTATTCGGTGATATCCGGCTGCGCCCCTTCGTTCCTGACGATGCTTACCAGTTTTCCCTGCATCAGATCCAGCGAGAAATACCTGTCCCGTTCATAGACGGTGAGCGAACGTTCTCTGTATGTCGAGACCCGGCTTGCCGTAACGTTCGCCACGCACCCGCCGGTGAATTCGATCCGGGCGCTGGCAACGTCGGTCTGCTCGGTCATGAAAGGGATGCCTTCGGCCGAAACGTTCTTTACATCTTCGCCGACAAGAGAAAGAACGAGATCGAGATCGTGGATCATGACGTCGAGGACGACATCGACATCGGTTGATCTGCCCGTAAACGGACTGACCCTGCGGGCCTCTATCAACAGGGGTTTTTTAATGAGCGGAAGCGCCCGGGTAAGGGCCGGATTGAGCCTTTCTAGGTGGCCCACCTGGAGGATGAGTCCCTTCGCGTCGGCGATGGCGACAAGTTCCCTTGCTTCTTCGGACAGGACCGTGATGGGCTTCTCCAGAAAAACATGAATACCCCGTTCCAGGCAGTCCTTTGCTATGGAGTAATGGGACTCGGTGGGGGTTGCGATGACGGCGCACGTCGCCTCACTGATAGCATCGGAATAGCTTGAAAATGAGGGAACGGTGTACTTTTCCGAATATTCGCCGGCCAGGGCGGGGTCGATATCGGCTATGCCGCTGACGGTCACGTCCTCGAAGGAGCAGAGCTTTCCGAGATGGATGCGCCCCATGTGACCGAGACCGATAAGGGCTATATTTACCGGCATATTCCCCTCGTGGACGATTCTATGAACTCCATAAGGTAGGCGATGTTGTCGCCGTCGAGTTCTTCCCGTATGATCTTCAGGGATGTCTTAAGTGGGAGGGCGGACCTGAAAAGGATCCGATACGCCTTTTTCAGCTTCGTTATTTCTTCCTTGGAAAAATTGCGTCTCTCAAGGCCGACGAGGTTGAGACCATAGAGCTTTGCCCTGTCGCCCGCGGCGATGACAAAAGGCGGCACGTCCTTGGGGATGCCGGTGAGTCCGCTGATGAAGGCGTATTTGCCGACCCTGCAGAACTGGTGGACGGCACAGAGGCCGCTGAAGATAACGAAATCGGAGACCTCCACATGGCCCGCGAGGGTTGCCCCGTTGGCCATGATAATATTGCTTCCCACTTTGCAGTCGTGGGCGATGTGGGCATATGCCATGATAAAATTGTTGTCCCCGATCTCGGTGACTCCGCCTCCCTTGGCGGTTCCCCTGTTTATCGTCACATATTCCTTGATGGTGTTATTATTGCCTATGACGACGCGGGTGGGCTCGTACTTATAGCCGATATCCTGGGGAGGCCCCCCAAGGGATGCGAAGGGGCTGACCGTGCAGCCGGTGCCCAGTACGGTATTCCCCTGCACGACCACGTGGCTCTCGAGGCGGCTTCCGGCCCCGATTTGTGCGCCTCCCTCTATAATACAGTAGGGCCCGATCTCTACATCACCCGCAATCTGTGCGTTCTTGTCAACAATGGCAGTTGGATGTATCACTTTTTGCTCCTCACTCCTGTTTAAGCATGGCCATTATACGCGCTTCGGCTACAACATCGTCCTCTACGTAGGCCTTTGCCTCGAAGACCCATATCTCTCTTCTGTGCTTCACGACCTCGACGTCGAACCTAAGCTGGTCGCCGGGGGTCACGGGTTTACGGAACCGTGCCCCGTCAATGCCGGTGAAAAAGACGGAACCCTTCATTCCCGGAAAGGATTTGAAGGCGAGAATGCCGCCGGCTTGCGCCATCGCCTCGAGGATGAGGACGCCCGGCATGATAGGTCTGCCCGGGAAATGGCCCTGAAAAAATGGTTCATTTACAGTCACGTTCTTTATGGCGATGATTCGTTTTGCAGGTTCGAACTCAAGGACCCTGTCAACCAGGAGAAAGGGGTACTTGTGCGGCAGAAGCGTGAGTATTTCGTTGATGTCAACCATCCTTGTCCTCCAACAGCAGTTTCTTCTCCATCTCTTTGATTTTCTCGAAAAGGGCAGGGAGTTTTCGTATGTAAAGCTGGAGTTTCATCCATTCCTTGTGGGGCATGTGCGGGGTACCCCATATGAGTGAGCCCGGGGGCACGTCCCTGGTTATGCCTGTCTGTCCTCCTGCCATGACCTGGTCGCCCACGGTGACATGGTCTCTGACCCCTGCCTGGCCCGCGAGGACCACGTTGTTTCCTATGTGTGCGCTGCCGGCAATGCCGACCTGGGAGACGATGATGGAGTTTTGCCCTATCGTGACGTTATGTGCTACCTGAACGAGGTTGTCTATCTTCGTCCCTTTGCCGATCAGCGTTTTTTCAAGCGACGCCCGGTCGATTGCCGTATTCGCCCCGATCTCGACATCATCCTCTATAATGACGGAGCCGAGCTGGGGTATCTTGGCATGTTTGCTCCCGTCCCAGGTATACCCGAAGCCGTCGCCGGCGATCACCGTGTTTGCATGGATGATGACATTCTTTCCGATCGTTGTGTCCCGGTAGATCGTGACGTGGGGATAGATGACGCTGCCTTCCCCTATGGCGACGTTGGGACCGATATAGGAGAACGGGTAGACCGTCACATTCGCGCCGATGCGGGAATTTCTTTCTATGCAGGCGAAAGGCCCGACAGAGGCGCTCCTGTCAACCGTTGCTTCAGGGCTGACGAAGGCCAGGGGGTCGATGCCGGCAGGCATCGATACCTCCTCCAGAAACATTCCGGCTACCGTAATATAGGCAAGTTCCGGATTGTCAACGACAATAACATTCTTTCCCTTGAACTCGTCAAGGGATGTCTTTTTGCCGATGATAAGGGCGGAAGCCCTGCAGTCGGGGATGTGCTTGAGGTAGCTTCTGTGGGTAACGAAGCTGACCTGTCCCTCTGTGGCGGTTTGAATCCCTGCGATGCCATGAATCGGGATATCCCCGTCACCAATCAGATTTCCCTGGATCGCGGCAGCGATATCCCTCAGCGTGGTCATTTACTTAATAGGTTTTTTCTTCGCCATTTCGTTGAAGAGAGAAATCACCTTGTTCGTGATGTCTATCGCCGGGGTGGCATAGAGGATTCCGGCCTGGCTCTTTTCAAGTATCAGGGCGTATTTTTCCTTTTCACCGAGGCTCCGTACCACATCTTCCACTTCCTTGAGGACCTTCTGAGTGTATTCCATGTCCTTTTGCTGGAGTTCGGTCTGGTAGTCGTTGTAGAGCCTCTGGTAATCCTTCAGCTTTGCCTGGTACTGTTTTTCCTTCTCAGCCCTGGCCTCGGGGGTTATGGTAGCTCCCTGCTTTTCAACGGCATCTTTCAACCTCTGGAGCTCCGCCTGTTTCCCGTCAAGGTTTTTCTTCAGCCTTTCCGCATCCTGGGTCAGGATCCCGCGTATCTGCTTGCCCTGATCGGATTCAAGCATGACTTTCTGCAGGTCTATGTATGCGACGTTCAGTGTCTGGCTCATCGCCGCAAGTGGTGTCAGAAGAATGGTTACGACAAAAAGGACCGTAATAAAGCGTTTCATAAAGCCTCCTTACTAATATTGGGTGCCGATGGCAAAATCGAAAAGACTCTTCCTCTCTCCTTCTTTCGGGTTGAGGTTGAATCCGAGTTCCAGACGGATGGGACCAAGTGGTGAGAACCAGCGTATTCCGACACCTGCGGCCGTTCGCATTCTCAGGCTGTTGAAATCGTCAAAACCGGCACCGGTATCGGTAAAAATGACGCCTTTGACGCCCGCTGGTTTGTAGATGGGGAAAATCCATTCAAAATTGAAATACATCTCGTTCTTCGCGCCGATAGGTTCATCGTTCTCGTCCATCGGCCCGGCTTCGCCGTAGCGGAAACCACGGATCGAGCTGAGACCGCCGACGTAGTATTTTTCAGTGATAGGCACTTCTCTGCCGCTGTAACCGCGGATCATTCCGGCTGTACCTTTCAGGAAGAAGGAACTCTCCATGAACTTGATGGGGATGTATCTGCCGTAAAATGCGGACAGGGACACGAAATAGTTGTCGCCGCCGAAGGGGCCGCCAGCCGTTTCCAGGGAGATTGCGCTGTTGATTCCCTTGGTGGGATTCAATACGTCATCGATGGTGTTCTTGGCGATCGAGTAGATCATACTGCTTGTCAGGCTCGTGCCCTCCTGCTCTTTTATGTAAGTGCTGGCAGAGACGTCTATGTCGGTCACCTCGACGTTCTCGATCCTGTATTTCAGGGTTGCCTTAATGTCGTCGGTCAGAGGTTTGATAAGGGAGAAGTTGCCGCCCGTCCTCTTGTAGTCGTATGTGTCCATATACCGTTTGAAATTAAAGACGCTGAATCCTGCAGATAGGTTTTTGTCGAAAATGTAGGGCTCAAGGTATGAGAATCGAAATTCCGTGGTGTAACCGCTCAGTGCTGCCTCAAGGGTGAGCCTTCTGCCTGTTCCGAGGAAGTTTTCTTCTGACACCGACCCGGAGACGATCACTTTCTCAGAGGTGCTGTAGCCGGCGCCTACGCTGAAGGTTCCCGTCGGTTTTTCCTCTATGTTGAGGTCGATATTGACCTTCTTAGGGTCGTCGGTCTTGACGATCTTGAAATCCGTGTCTTTAAAGAACGTTGTGTTCTTTAATTTTTTCTTGCTTTCCTTGATGTTGGTTATCGAAAAACGATCACCCTCAGCAAATTTGAGTTCACGCCGTACTACCTTGTCCCGGGTTCTGGTGTTTCCGATTATGTTGATCCTGTTGAAGTAAACTTCCTGGTTCTTGGTGATGTTGAATGTGACATTGACGATGTGGGTGGTGTCATCGATCGTGGTCAGTGGTGAAACATCGGCGAATGCGTATCCCTTGTCCTGGTAAACGTCGGTGATGGCGAGCACATCTTCATAGAAGAGGGTGGTTCTGAAGAGCTTGCCCGATTGTGTCTTTATCTTCTTGAGGAGGTCTTCCCTGGGAACTATGATATCTCCGGCGAATTCGATGGTACCGACCTGATGGGTGGCGCCTTCTTCTATGGCGATGGCAATGGAGATGCTTTTGCCGTCCTTGGAGAGCGTAACATCGGGCGCCCCGACCTGGACTTTAATATAGCCGTTGTCGTGATAAAAGGCCTCGAGGTTCTTACGGTCTTCTATAAGGGCATCCTCATCGAGTATGCCCGACCCGGTAAACCACGAGAACCATCCCTTTTCCTTGGTCCTCATGAAACCCCGCAATACGCTGTCTTTAAAGTGCTTATTGCCCGTAAAACTCACTTTCCTTACGTAGGACTGCTGAGGTTCGTCTATAACGATGTTTACCGTTGCGTCGTATGCCTCTCCGTAGGCTATTTCGTATGATATTTTGGCGGCGTAATAGCCTTTACTCGCATAGAGCTTCCTGATCTCGTCCATGCTTTCTTTGATTTTTTCAATATTGAGAACGGTACCGGTCTTGATTTTGAGTTTGTCCGTGAGATCATCGGTTTTTATCTTTTTGTTCCCCGTCAGGAGGATAGACTTGACGGGGGGTCTTTCGATGACGACAAAGGTGACGATCTTTCCCTTATCCGTATCCTTAACATCTATCTGAACGTCGCTGAAGAAGCCCGTTTTGTAAACGCTCTTCATGTCCTCGCGTATCTTGTCGAGATTATACGCATCGCCTTCCCTGCTCTTGATGTTGTTGGATATGAAAGCAGTGTCGATGCGTTCATTTCCCGTAATTTCAATCTTGGCGACCCGTTCGTTCTGGGCCATCGTCATGACAGGGAGGCACAGAATTAGAGAGAGAAGGATAACGTACTTCAATTTTTTCATATGTTTTGGAAAATTACCAAAAAAACATCCTCTTTGTAAAGGTAAAAAAAGTATTTCATTTCGATAAGCTGGAATTGAGGTTGTCAGATATGTTAATTTCACGAGAAATTATGTTCCTCTATCCGATTTGGATTCTTTTCGCCGGGGCTCCGGTGGTACTTCTTGCGGGCTTATTGGGCAAAAATCGCCTTATCCCGCCCGTCATGTCTTTTTTCATCACGGCAAGCGGCGTTTCGATCCTCATCCCTTATCTGTTTTTCCGGCAACCCCGCGTGATCGCCTCCCCGGGGGGGTTTTTCAATTTCAGCCTGGATGCTTTTACCGTCGCAGGCGCCCTGTGCGTCTGTGCTCTTTGCGCGGGATGTATTCCCTGGCTTGCGTCGGACAACGAACGTCCCGGCAGGCGGGCGGGAGAGGGATTCGTGCTGGCGAACCTCGGTCTCGCCGTCGGTGGCATGCTTGCGTCGGATCTGATGACACTCCTTCTCTTCGCCGAGGCCTCATACGTCCTGTTTTTCGGGGCGGCGCGAAAGAGAGGGAGCGGTGTTAGCGACGCGCTGTTTCTCGCGCCCGCCGCGGCAGTGGTCATTGGCCTTTCCCTCTTCCGGAATGTGGCAGGCACCGGAGGGGACGCATTTTTGGCGGGACTGCCGGAATGGCTGCCTTTTATTCTGGCCGGGTACGTTCTCTACAGGCTGTTTTTCATCCCCCTCTCCTTTTCGTCGGATTGGAGGGCGAGAATTGCCGGCGAGCCGCTTTTGACCCTTCTCGCCATCATTTCCCTTTATGCGGAAGTCTTCCTCATGATGAGGGTTTTGTTCATGAGCCCCGGGGTCCTGCGTGTCCTTCTTCCCGGCTCGCTGGCGGCAGCGGGGATATACCTGGTAATCGCCTCCCGCCAGAGGGACCCCGGCAAGATGGCGGTGTGTATTCTTTTTATTGTTACCGCGTGCATCACGGGGACTGCCTGCATAAGGGCTCTTGTCCCCGCCGGCGGCAACGCGGTGGCTGTAATGGCATGCAGCAGTCTGGCGGCCGCCGTCGGCCTGATCTTCGTCACCCGCGGATTCGACAAGAGAGGGGGCAGGGCGATATCGGTCTTTTTTGTCGTTTTCGCCGCGGCACTGGCCGGGCTTCTCCCGATTGCGGGTTTCACGGGGAGAATCGCCCTTTACCGGAGCGTCGCGGGGGAGGGTGGATATGTGTCGATCGTCGCCTTCGCGCTTCTCGGTGTGAGCCTCCTGCCGGCTCTTCTCCTTGCCCGCTTCGGCCCTTTCGTCACAAACCGCTTCGGCGGGGCCGTACAGGGAATGAGTGCGGGCGAGGCCCTTTCCCTGGGTATTATCCTTTTCAGTCTCTACCTACCCCTACTGTGCTATGCCAGATAGCGCTCCACCCTTTAAGGGAAAGGAAAAACGGTAAGGTGTACGTGTTACCGTGATTTCGTTACGTTCTTTTTCGGGCAGATGTTATTGAGCGGGCATTGGCTGCATTTGGGAGACAGCGGGGTGCAGATCCGTTTGCCAAAGGTGACAAGCAGGGAATTGTAGACGATCCAGTATTTTTGGGGCAATACCTGCCTCAGCATCTCTTCGGTCTGGTGGGGATTTTTTGTCGAGACTATCCCGAGCCTGTTTGATATCCTGTGGACGTGTGTATCCACGCATATCCCCGGTTTTCCGTATCCTTCAGTAACAACCAGGTTCGCTGTTTTCCGGCCTATTCCTCTTATGGAGAGAAGCTCTTCGATGGTGTCGGGGACTTTTCCTCCAAAAGATGTGATGATGGTGCCGGCCACTTCCTTGAGTATCTTCGCCTTGTTTCGATAGAATCCCACGGGGTAGATCATCCTCTCCAGGTCCCCCGTCGGAATGCGCAGAAGGTCCCGCGGCGTGCCCACATGAGGCATAAGCGCCTCCATTACTTTTTCCGTTGTCTCATCCTTTGTCCGAAGACTCAAGAGCGTCCCGACGAGCACTATAAAAGGATCGCTTTTCTCGCCCCGCGATATGCGCGTGATGATCGGCGCGGCCTCTTCGGGGAAAAAGGCCGTGAGGACTTTCATCATTTCGTCAAAAGGGAACTTTCTCATGCTTTTTAGCTTTCACTCTTTCCATCCACGCATGCATTTCGTCGGCGTGGGAACCCTCCCAGTATACCTTTTTACAGGACGGGCAGGTTGTGAACCTGTCGTGATGGTGGTAGACGTACTCGGGGACGAACGGTTCGATCTCGTCTTTGGGCACATCGATCAGGACCGTGTTGCAGTCAAGACATCGTGTCATGAGAGCCGCGGGATCGATATAAGGTTCTATGAAGTCCTTTATTCCGAGGAGCTGTTCTTCCGGATCGTTTCCCTGGACGACGATTGTGTGGGGACGAACGGTTCCGGTTTTTCTCTTTGTCAGGAAAAGTATTTTCGGCGATGGTGCAGGGAAGGACCGAGGGTCATCTCCCTGGCGTATGTAGCGGGCATCGAAACCGAGTATCCTCAGGTAACGTGCCAGCTTTCCCAGCATGACATCGCAGATGAAAATCATCGCTTGACGAGGGCGTGCGCCGCTTCGGATGCCCGCATCATAATCTCCTCTTCTCCGGGGACGACGCGGTTTTCCATGAGAACCTCTCCCATGCATATGACCGTGTCGACGGCGGAACCGTTTGCTGCATATACCATATCGGAGTAGATGTCGAAATTGGGAACGAACTCAGGTCGATTGAGGTCGATAAGGATGATGTCGGGGCTCAGTCCTTCCGCTATCACCCACGGACCCAGCCTGAAGATGTCGGCGGCGGTACGGGTGGCCATTTCCAGGGTCTGGCGTGCCGGGAGCATCGTCGGGTCGCCGGTATGGAACTTGGCGAGCAGAGATGCGAATTTCATCGTTTCCAGTACGTCGAGGTGGTTGTTGGAGGCGCAGCCGTCGGTTCCAAAACAGTAGGGTATCCCGGCCTCCTCGATGAGACGGTGGGGAAAGACCTTCCCGACGGCAAGCTTGAGATTGGAAACGGGGACGTGGACAAGCCGCGCATCGCGTTCTTTCAGGATCTCTACATCGGCTTTGCCAAGCTGGCAACCGTGGCATCCGATATATCGTTGAGAGAAAAGCCCGATGGAATCGAGAAACTCCACGGGGGACATGTTGTATTTATCCTGCAAGAACCGGTCTTCATCGGCGGTTTCAGCGAGGTGCATATGAATGAGGATGTCCTTTTCGGCGGCGAAATCGCGCATCCATTCCAGACTTGCCTTCGACACGGTATAGAGTGCGTGAGGACCGAAGGTGAAGGTCGCGTACGGTTCGTAGTCTTTCGAGAGGGCGTAAAGGTCACGGTTGAGGGCTATCTGTTCCCGGCCCGTGCCTTCGTCAAACATGTCGATAAAAACGGCACTGATGAAACCGCGTATCTTCATGTCGGCAGCGGCTCTGGCGGTTGCTTCCCAGTGCCAGTACATATCGTTGAAGACGGTGACGCCGTTCTTGATCATCTCCAGGCAGGCGAGGCGTGCACCCTGGTAGACATCATCCTCGGTGAGCTTCGATTCAAGGACCCAGATCTTCTCCTCGAGCCAGTTCTTGAGGGGCATGTCGTCAGCAAATCCCCGGAAGAGGGTCATTGCGGCGTGGGTGTGACCGTTTATCAGGGAGGGCAGGGCGGCCTTGCCGCGGCCGTCTATCACTTTATCGGCAGTACGGGCGCATGAGGGGGAGATTTGGAGAATAACGCCGTTGTCCATGAAGATATCCGTGACCGTGCCGTCAAGAAGGACGTCCCTGATGAGGATCTTCATCAGACTCCCCTGCCCGGCGAGATGAAGGTGTTGAGGATATCCTCGATAGTCTTCAGATTCCGTGCCACGTTTTCGTAGATCTCATCCATGGTCAAAGGTACCTTCATTATTCCGTGGCAGTAGTTGTCAATGGAGCAGATGCTCGCATAGGGCAGGCAGGTTTCGATTGCCAGCGTCGCCTCCGAGGCAAGGGTCATGCCGACGATGTCTCCGAAGCGCTTGAGCATGTTTATCTCGGCCCGCGTCTCCAACCTCGGCCCGATGGTCTGGATATACGTGCCTCCCATCCGGACCGTCTTCGTATGCCTGCGGCACACCCCGTATACCTCGCGGGCGAATTCCTCGTCCATCACGGGCACCATGAAACGCATCTCGTCATCGAAAAATGTTTCCGTGCGCCAGGGCGACGCGAAATCGTCGGGGATAACGAGCGTGCCCGGTTTTATGGAAGATTTGAGGCTCCCCACGGAATTGACGGCAAGTATCTTCGTGGCGCCCAACTCCTTGAGGGCCCAAATGTTGGCCCGGTGAGGAATCCTGTGGGGAGGCAGGCAGGGGTTGCCGTGTCTCTGGAGAAAGACGGTCCCTTCGGCTGTCTTTACCGTTACACTGCCGAAGGGGGTTGTGATCGTTTTATCGGGCCACCGGGAAAAAACCGGCGACGCGAGCAGTGATGTTCCGCCAAGTAGTGCAAGCATGATTTTCAGATACTTTTGTACAGGGAATGGTGCGCCGAGTCAATAGAATTGTTCGAAAAAGCCTCCCCGTTACCATGGGAGGGTGAGGGCGGGAGAGTCACGTAAGATCTGCGCCGCGTAAACATCCTGTTTCAATGGACAATGTCCGCATACGGCTAATGATGTTCTTCGGCAAGGATCCCTCCCAGACTTACGATTATGTCGTCGGAGCGTGGTATTGCCACGGTGAAGATATACGTCCCGCTGTCGCTCCGCACCGTCCCGGTATAACGGCCGGGTTTAATGTTCTCGAGATAGAACTCGCCCTTTGCGTTGGTAACGAAGGGGATATCCTTTCCATTCACGGTGAGCGTCGCCTCAAGGAGGCAAAGAGGAGCGGTTTTCCCTCCGGACTTCGTTTCCAGGCGCCCTGTGAAGGCGTGGATCTTTACAGCGTCAAAGGGCAGAAACGTGCCGCTTCTGAAAGGCGGTGACACATATCTTCCCACCTTTTCAAGGGAATATTCCATCGGGATGTCCTTATCGTCGATGGAGACGTAGTTGTCCGTATAGGAGTACATATTGGGAATGAAGAGTTTTCCCGAACTGTCGGTATGCCCGATGAGGTGATTGTTGTGATATACGCCGACGCCTTTGATATCTCCTACCTTTACGAGTCCGTAGCTGTCGCTGACGGGGCGCCCGAATGATATGGTCCTGCCCACATAAGCTATCCCTCCCGACGCGTTAATGCCCATCGATTCCCGGGCATCCCTCGATCCCGTCGGGTAGTTTCCCGTAAACTCCGCGCTGTAGATGCCGTACGGCCCGTTGTACTGGACGAAGGGATTGACGGAATTCGCCTCGCTGCCGGATGAATCGCTCCGTGAGGCGGATACCCTGTACCCGAACCCTTCACCGACGGGAGCACTCTTTTGTATCTGTGCGCCCCGGTAATCACTGCCGTTGTCTTTCTGGAGATTGACCGAGAGCATCGTTTCCTTCCAGAGATGAACGGTGAGTCCCAGGTTGAATTGAGTGATGGTGTCATCGTCTCGTGTGTGTCTCATTGAGAGGTAGATGCTTGAATCTTTCGTAATACTGCGCGAATAGTTGAGCGTGTAGCTCTCGCGGTCCCGGCCGGTATACGTGTCTATTGATCCGAAGTCGAAGGAGATGGAGCCGAAGGCCTTCATGCCGAATCCGATGCCTGCGCCCAGTTCACGTCGTGTCTTTTCGTTTGGTGACTGCGTCGCGATTGTTGAATATGCCCGTGTGTATTCGTTATAGAGGAGCCTCAGGCTGATGTTGGGTCGCTGGTAGGTATAACCCAGCGAACCGGCATAGCCGGTCGGGCCCCCGTCAATCGCGCTTGCACCCGTGGACAGGCTCAGGACGCCGCAATTCCCCAGAAGGAGCGACATCCGGGGACCCGCGTTGACGCGGTCGAGGAACCCCTCGCCCCGGGCGCCGATAGTGAAGAAATCGGTGATGCCGTAGCTGTGGAAGAAGGAGACGACAAACCTGCCGTAGTCGTTGCTGACGGTTCCGTAATTGTTTCTCAGGAAACCGGCGTTATAGCTGAATTCATGAAGTCCGGAGCGTAGAAGGATATCAGAACTGTAAAAGGGATACCGGAGTGTTTCTTCCCTGCCGAAGGCATCCTTGACCGTGATCTCCAGATCATGGACCCCGTTGAAGGCAAGGATGTTCTTCAGGTCGAAAGATCCCGGGGATACCTTGTCTGACCTTACCTGGGCGCCGTCTATGGAAACCTTGACCTCCGAGGGCAGCGCGGCGAATCCGGTGTAATCCACTATCGGTTGTTTTATGAAATAGGGGTCTATCCTGAAGTTCCTCGAAAAGCTGATGCCGCCCATGTTCACTGCGGTGCCGAGATGACCGGAGGCGGCATAGAGGTCACCGAGCACGGTGCGGTTCAGGTCAAGCCTCGATTCATAGGTCGTGTTCGTCGATAGCCGGACAAGCCTTTCGCCTGTGTCGTCCCTGGTGTAAGTCGAGTCATTGAGGAACAGGATATCTCCGCCTCTCACACCAAGCTGTGTTGTCCCCCCGAAAGACCTGTCGTCAAACGGCCCGTCGGCCCTGTAATTGAGGCCGTAATTTAAAAAGGCGCCGGTATCTCTCGGGTAGTAGACGTCGGCGCGCCTCGCCGGTTTGAGATCGATAGGCCTTTTCCTGAGAAGGCGGGGTGCGGCCGTGATCTCGAGAGATACCGTTTTTTCGTTAAAGGTGAAAGATACCTCTTTCATGGATCGGAGTGATACGAATGTCCTCCCTTTCTTTTCCGATGTCGTTCCCGCGGGATCCGCAAAACCCATGGCGATAAGGTCTTCTTTGCTGAGGAGAAAGTCCCGGTCTTCTGTCAGATAGGCGAAGAACTCACCTCTTTTCTGAGTGTTGAGAATTATCTCCAGGACGAGGTGTTCCTGACCCGGGCATTCGCGAGGGGCAATAAGTACGGCGACAATCAGGAGCCACAAGAGCGGCATCGTCGCAGCACAACGGCGGTATGCGGTCATTTCGCCTGCGGCGCACACATACCCCCTGTTACGGGCAGCGTCTCCTCGATGGAATACTTCGTTGTACTGACCACTGCACGGATCTCTGACAGCTTTCTGCATGTTGCCGGGAGGATGTCGGTTGTGTGGGTCCTGGATGCGCCGCCGAGGAGATACCACCCGTTGAGGTTTTTCGAGAAGACTTCTGCTCCCCGGGTGTCCCGGCCGGTTATCCTGATCGACTGGATAATGAGGTGGGTATTGCCGTCGTTGTGCGCCCTGACGACCGCTTTGCCTTTTTCCATGGTCAGGGAGCCGGAGGCCTTTTTGTCCGGGTTGTTTACGGGGCTGACAAATACGGGTATTCCCACCCTCAGCGTAAGGCGCACCCCTGCCCCTGCACCACTGCTCTTTCGAGCCCTGATAGGCAGTTCCTCCAGGTAGACCCTGTAGGTGCCTTCGCGTGATGAAGGGCCGAGGGCTGCGCCCAGACGGATGATCCTCTGTTCGCCCCGGGGTATTATGAGGATTCTGGGGAAGATCACGATGTCGGAAGTTTCCTCGTAGACGTCGTTGCCGTCCTTGTCCTGTGCCCATGTGAAGGCCTGCGCCTGCAGGGAAAGATCGCCGCCGCTGACATTCGTGACTACCAGTTTTTCCGCCCTGCTCCTGCCATTGAAAAATACCTTTACGGGCTGCACGTCGAAACTTTGGGCATGAGACGTTGCACCGGTTAAAAAGACGACGGCCGGTAAGAGCAGCGCGAAGAGGATAATGATGCGGCCGATCTTTTCGACCGGCCGCATCCCGTGATGTCCATGCAAAATCCTGTTTCCTAATATTCCAGGGTTGCTTGCAATGTCGCGATGAAGCTAAGCCCCCTGGTTACATTTTCTGCCGCCTTGATCTTTCCGTATACGGGGTACTCTATATCCGCAGAGGCGCTTTCTGAAGTGCCGGTCAACGTTGAGGTGTTGTCGACCGGAAAAGATACCGACCGGTTCGAGTCTGTATAGAGTGTAAAGGGGAGTTCCTCCACCGTCCCCGACGAGTTCGTGGCGGTCATGGTCCGTATTCCGTCTATGTAGAACTTGTATTCCGTACCCTTGACACAATTGAATATAACCGATCCCTGACCGTCGATGTCATCCGAGGCGTCAAGGGGGTTGTATGTGCCGAAATCCACCGCAGCGAGTGTTTTAAACGAGCAACTGCCTGTGGAGGTGGCCTTTACTTGCAGGTCCCCCGAGAGAGTGGCGGCCGTGGCGTTGTTAAGAGACGCCGCAAAGACAACCAGAAGCACAGCAAAAACAATGCCCGACAGATTGATAGAATGTTTCATAGATCCCTCCTGACTGGTGTTTTTTTGCAATTTAGACGCTGAGTTCGTTTAGAAAGGTTGACCTTCGTGACGAAACTGAGTCAGGATGGGACGAATCGACGGTCAGTGAAGGTGTATTTGTGTAAGCAGGGTGATCCGGGACCGAGGAGGAGGGGTTGGATTCGAGACGGGAAAGGGTTCTTAGAGGGCGCCGATGTCGGCCTTAACGAAGGAGTTCAAGGAATTCCTGCTCTGACAATATCTTGAGGCCCAGTTGCCGGGCCTTGTCCAGTTTTGAGCCGGCTTCCTCCCCCGCCACAACGTAGCTGACCTTCTTACCCACTGATGAGGCGGTCTTCGCGCCGAGTTCCTCCACCCTTGCCCTGGCCTCGTCGCGTGACATGCCCGAAAGGGAGCCGGTGAAGACAAAGGTCAGGCCTGTGAGTTTGCCTGCGCCGCTCTGTTTGTACTCGAGCTCCATCCCGGCGGAGAGGATCCTGCTTATCGTTTCACGGTTCTTCGGATCGCGGAAGAAGGCGGTGATGCTGGTGGCTGCCTCGGGCCCGATCTCGGGTATGGCAAGGAGCGTTTGCGTATCCGCGGACATGAGTTTTTCCATGGAATCGAATCGCTCGGCCAGGAGGCCTGCCACGTGTTCACCGACCTGGCGGATACCCAGGGCATGGATGAACCGGGCAAAGGGCCGCTTTCTGGAGGCCTTGATAGCGTCGATGATATTGCCGGCGGACTTGTCCGCCATCCGTTCCATCCCGGCAAGTGTCTCCTTTTCTATGTAGTAAAGGTCGGACACGTCCCGTATTATCCCGCGGTCCACGAGCTGCTCCACCAGTTTTGTTCCCAGGCCGTCGATGTCCATGGCGCGTTTGGAGGCGAAGTGTTCGATGCTCCCTTTGATCTGGGCGGGACAGTTTATATTGACGCACCTGCGTATGGCCTCGCCGGGGGGTCGTATGACCTCCTCATTGCAGACGGGGCATCGTTCGGGCATCCGGAAGGGGGCCTCGCGGCCCGGCCGGTCCCTGTCTATGACCCTGACCACCTCGGGAATAACGTCGCCGGCCCTGGTGACGATGACGGCATCGCCGACCCTGACGTCCTTGCGTTCTATCTCATCCTCGTTGTGCAAGGTGGCGCGTGAGACCTCGACACCGCCTACCGATACCGGTTTCAGAAGGGCAATAGGCGTAAGTGCTCCCGTCCGCCCAACACTGACGATGATGTCCTCGATGGTCGTCTGTTCTTCCTTTGCCTCGAACTTGTAAGCAATGGCCCAGCGGGGCGAGCGCGACACGGTGCCGAGATCGGACTGGTAGTCCAGCCTGTTAACCTTGATGACGGTACCGTCGATCTCGTAGGGCATCTCTTCCCGTATGGACCTCACGTGTGCGAAATTGGCAACCACGTCCTCTATGGTGCCGCAAGCCTTCGTGTAGGGGAAATTGACCCTGAAGCCCCACCTGCTGAGATATTCCAGGAATTGCATGTGGGTGGAAAACGTCACCCCCGTTACCCGGCCGGCGGCGTAGCAGAAAATGTTGAGCTTTCTACTCGCGGTGATCCTGGAGTCAAGCTGGCGGATGGAACCTGCCGCGGCGTTCCTCGGGTTCGCGAACAGGGGCTCTCCCGTCAGTTCCCGGCGTTTGTTGAGGGCGAGGAATTCTTTTCTTCCCATGTAGACCTCTCCGCGTACCTCGAGCCGCTCCGGCAGGGG
>DNYO01000266.1 GCA_003506795.1 Deltaproteobacteria bacterium | reverse complement strand
AGGGACTGCTTTTCCCCGTTGAGCTGGAACTCCAGGACGACAGCCGATCTGCCCCTGACGCTGATGAGGATGTCCTTCAACACCCTCAGCTCTTCTTTCTTGATGACTTCGCAGTGGATCCGTATCTTGACCGTTTTTAAAAGCTCGCCGGTCAAGGCCTCAAGGAGCGACACGGCCTTTGCCTTTATCCTGGCCCCGGCCTCCTCGGTTTTCTCCAGTGAGCCTGTTATCATGAGAGGTTTCCCGCTCTTGATTATATAATTGTGCTTGCCGTAAAGATCGGGGAAGCAGATGATTTCAACGATGCCTTTCGTATCCTCAAGGGTGACGTATGCCATCTTGTCGCCCCGCCTGGTCGTGACCTCCTTTAATGTGCTCACAATCCCGGCTATGCTGACATCCTCGGATGTTTCCGTTTCCTTCAGAGTCTGGCTGTCGTGCGGGGTAAGCTCGGCGATCAGGGTTTCGTAGGGTTTGAGGGGGTGTTTGCTGAAATAGAAGCCGAGGGACTCCTTTTCACCGTTCAGAATCTCGTCGTGGGAGAGTTCGTCCATAGCGGGTATATCAAAAGATACCGTCGTTTCCGCAACCTCAGTTTCTCCGAATATGCTGCCCTGATTGACGTTATTTTTTGTGTCCCGCTTTGTCAGCTTATCCAGCATCTCCTGCGCCAGATACAGTATCTGCGCCCTGTTGAGACCGAGGCTGTCGAAGCATCCCGCCATGGCAAGGCTTTCGATGACCTTCTTGTTGACCTTGCGTGAATCGATGACACTGCAGAAGTGTATAAAGGATTTGAATCCTCCCGCTTCTTCACGCGCCTGGATGATGCTTTCAATGGCTGCCTCCCCGACATTTCTGACGCCGGAGAGCCCGTACCGGATCTTTGAATCGACAATGGTAAAGTCGCTCAGGCTCATATTGACGTCCGGGGGCAGGATCTCAATGCCCGATTCACGGCATTCGCCGACGTATTTGACAAGCTTGTCGGTATCGCCCACCTCGGTAGTGAGCATGGCGGCGAAGTAGTGGGTCGGATAATGGGCCTTCAGATAGGCTGTCTGGTAGGCGATGTACCCGTAGGCCGTGCTGTGCGATTTGTTGAACCCGTATTCGCCGAAACGTTGAATAACATCGTAGATCTTTTCGGCGACGTCTTTCGGGACGTCGTTGGCAACAGCACCGTCGACGAACTGCTGCTTGTATCGTTCGAGCTGTTCCGGGATCTTTTTGCTCATGGCCTTGCGCAACGCGTCGGCGTCTTTCATGGAGAAGCCGGCGAGTACGGAGGCGATCTTCATGATCTGTTCCTGGTAGATGATGACGCCGTATGTATCGTGAAGGATCTCCTCCAGCTTCGGCGTCTCGTAAGTGACGAGGGCCGGGTTGCTGCGGCGCTTGATGAACTCGTCGACCATTCCGCTTTTCAGGGGACCCGGTCTGTAAAGCGCAATGAGGGGCATGATGTCGTCGAATTGGGATGGCTTCAGCTTGGTGAGAAGGTCGCGCATCCCGCGGCTTTCCAGCTGAAACACGCCGGAGGTGTTGCCCGATGAAAGGAGCTCATACGTCTTTTTGTCATCGAGGGGCAGCCGGGAAATATCGATCTCGATCCCATCTAACTTCAGAAGTTTCACGATGGTGTCCATGAGCGTGAGGGTCTCAAGGCCGAGGAAGTCGATCTTGATGAGCCCGATCTTTTCGATCATCTTCATGTCGTACTGGGTAACCGTCTCATCGTGCTTGCCTTTGTAAAGCGGGAGGTATTCGGCAAGATGTTTATTGGCGATGACGATTCCGGCGGCGTGGGTCGACGCGTGGCGCGCCAATCCTTCGACGACGCAGGCATTATCGAGAAGCTCCTTCACCCGTGGGTCTGTCTGGTACAATTCACGAACCTGGGGTTCCTCGTCGATGGCCCGCTCGATCCCTCTGTCGGCGGTGGTTATGAGCTTGGCTATCTTATCGACCTCGGCATAAGCCATGCCGAGCGCCCTGCCGACGTCGCGTACTGCCGCTTTCGACTTCATGGTACCGAACGTGGTGATCTGGGCNNCGCTCGAAGATAAGGTCGTACTTGATGGGGTCTATGTCGGTGATCCCGAGGCAAAACGCGATGAGGCTTCCGGCCGCGGAACCGCGGCCCGGCCCCACCGGGACGCTGTGGGTCTTGGCGTAATTGATGAAATCGGCGACGATGAGGAAGTAGCCCGAGAACCCCGTGTTCTTGATGACACCCATCTCGTAGTCGAGTCTTTTCCGATACCGGTCGTGCAGCTCTTCGCCGAAAGAATCGTAGGCGGACCGTATCTCGGGCAGCCGTTTGTCGAAACCTTCGCGAGACAATTGCTCGAAATAATCATTGAGGTCCATGTCGCCGGGCGGGTGAAAATCCGGAAAGTGATAGGTCCCCGTATCGATGGTGACGTTGCACATCTCGACGACGCGCATCGTGTTGGAGAGCGCTTCGGGATATCGGGAAAAGGCGAGTGCTATCTCTTCGGGTGATTTGAAGTAGAATTGATCGGTGGAAAAGCTCAAACGGTCCTTGTCGTTGATGGTTTTCCCCGTCTGGATGCATAGCAGGAGTTCGTGTGCCTTTGCCTCCTCGCGCCGAAGGTAATGGCAGTCATTCGTGGCAACGATGGGGACGTTGTAGTAAGAGGAGAGCTCGATGAGGCGTTCGTTGACGATCCTTTGTTCATCGAGACCGTTGTCCTGAAGCTCGAAGAACAGCCGGTCCCCGAAGAGCGACAGGTAGTAATCAATGTTATTGCGGACCATCTCGTCGGTGCCCTTGAGGATGGAGTTCGGTATTTCTCCCTTGATGCAGGCGGTGAGGCAGATGAGCCCTTCATGATACTTGGTCAGGATCTCGCGGTCTATCCGCGGATGATAATAAAACCCCTCGAGGTGGGCAAGGCTGATGAGCTTGAGGAGATTCTGATAGCCGGTGTGGTTCATGGCGAGGAGAACAACATGGTAAGCGACATCCTCGCCCTTCACCCTTTTCTGGTCAAATCTGGACCGCGGGGCGATATAGGCCTCACAGCCTATGAGGGGTTTTATCCCCTGCTGCCCGGCTTCCAGGTAGAATTCCGCGGCGCCGAACATATTACCGTGGTCCGTGATGGCGCAGGCGGGCATGCCGAACTCTTTCGCGGCCTTGAAAAGGCGGTCGAAACGGATGGCGCCGTCAAGAAGGCTGTACTGTGTGTGCAGGTGCAGGTGGACGAAATCCGGCATTTCCCNNATGATCCGTCGCGCCACGGTATCGAGGGTCGTGTAGGGAAGCCTCGCCCAGTCAGCCGTCATCGCGTCTTCGCTTTCGACGACCCGAAGTGCTATGACGTTGGCGTAGGTTCTCTCGTCACCCATGACTCCCACGGTCTTTACCGGTATGAGTATGGCGAAGGACTGCCAGATGTGCTTAAAGGAAGGATTGTGTTCGATCTCCTGCCGGATTATGCTGTCCGCCTCTTTGAGGACTTCGAGTCTTTCTCTCGTCACATCGCCGATGATCCTTATGGCCAGACCGGGGCCCGGGAAGGGTTGCCGTGCGACAATGTTCTCGGGGACGCCAAGTTCTCGTCCCACGATCCGGACCTCATCCTTGAAGAGTTCCCTGAGGGGTTCGATGAGAGTCATCTTCATCCGTTTGGGGAGGCCGCCGACATTATGGTGGCTCTTGATAGTGGCGGAGGGTCCCTTGGAGGAAACGCTCTCTATGACATCGGGATAGAGGGTACCCTGGGCGAGATACCGGGCGGAGCCGTTGGTGCGGGCCTCTTCCTCGAATATCCTGATGAAGATTCTCCCGATGATCTTCCGCTTCCGTTCCGGATCTTTTACGCCTTTGAGGGCCACGAGAAAGGTATCCTCGGCATCGACATACTTCAGGTTGAGATGGAGGATATCCCGGTATGCGGCAATGACCTCTTCAGCCTCGTTTTTTCTCAATACACCATTATTGACAAAGACGCAGCGGAGGTTGTCGCCTATGGCGCGGTGAATAAGAGCGGCGACAACGGAGGAATCGACGCCTCCGCTCAGAGCACATATAACCTTTTCGTTTCCCGCCTCCTGGCGGATCTTTTCCGTTGCAAGCTCGACGAACGATCTCGGCGAGAACAGCCCCTTGAGCTTGCATGTTTTATAGAGAAAGTTCTTGAGAATACGATTGCCTTTCGGTGTGTGGTGGACCTCCGGGTGGAACTGTACCCCGTAGATGTCACCTTTTTTGTTGCGGATAGCCGCATAGGGAGAGTTGTCCGATCGCGCCAGTGCGACAAAACCTCGCGGCATGGTCAGGACCTTGTCGCTATGGCTCATCCAGACGACGTCGCCATCCTTGATGCCGTCAAGGAACCTGTCTTTCGTTTCGATATACACATGGGCCTTGCCAAACTCTCGCTTGGGGGCTTTCTCCACCTTGCCGCCAAAAAACTTGGCGATGAGCTGAAGGCCATAGCAGATACCAAGCACCGGCACGCCGAGGTCGAAAACGGCCCTGTCGCAGATGGGCGCATTCTCCTGATTGATGCTGCTCGGTCCCCCCGAAAGGATGATCCCCTTCGGTTTCATGGATCTGATGGTGTCCATTTCCATATTGTGGGGATATATCTCGCAATAGACGCCAAGCTCCCTGACCTTTCGGGCTATAAGCTGGGTATATTGAGAGCCGAAGTCAAGGATCAGCACGAGTTCATCGTGGTAGTCGCTGTACTGGTTTTTCATATTCTACTCGATCCTGTAGTTTGGCGCTTCCTTTGTGATGATAACGTCATGGACGTGGCTTTCCCGCAATGCAGCGGACGTTATCCGGATGAACTTCCGTTTTGTTTGAAGTTCTTCGATGGTTCTTGTACCGACGTATCCCATGCCGGCCTTGAGGCCTCCCACCAGCTGGTTGATGCATATTGAAAGGGAGCCCCGGTATGGTACCCGGCCCTCGATACCTTCAGGGACGATCTTGGATTCAACCTCATCTTCGGGGATACAGTAGCGGTCCCGTGTCTTTCCCTCGCGCATGGCTTCCAGGGAACCCATTCCGCGGTAGACCTTGTACGTTCTGCCCTGATAGAGGACTGTCTCTCCCGGCGTCTCATCGGTCCCGGCGAAGAGGTTGCCGATCATGGCTGTCTGGGCGCCGGCCGCCAGGGCCTTCGTGATATCCCCGGAGAACTTGATGCCTCCGTCCGCGATAATGGGTACATTGCGCCGGGCCGCGACCGATGCCGCGTCCATGATGGCTGTGATCTGGGGTACGCCGATACCGGCCACGATTCGTGTCGTGCAGATGGAGCCCGGCCCCACACCGACCTTCACGGCGTCGCATCCCGCTTTGATAAGCGCCTCGCATCCTTCCGCGGTGGCTATGTTGCCCGCGATCATCTGGATGTCGGGGAAGTTCTTCTTGATCGCCTGGATGGCTTGAACGACATTTCGGGAATGACCGTGCGCCGTATCGATGATTATCACGTCGCACCCGGCCCTGAGGAGGGCCTCGACCCTCTCGTCCCTGTCCGGGCCGACCCCTACCGCTGCACCCACCCGAAGCCTTCCGAGCTGGTCCTTGCAGGAATTGGGATACTTGCGCATCTTTTCGATATCTTTAATGGTAATCAACCCTTTAAGATCAAAATTCTTGTCTACCACCAGCAGCTTTTCGATCTTGTGCTTGTGGAGGATCTTTTTTGACTCCTCGAGGCCGATACCTTCCTTGACTGTTACAAGGTTTTCCTTCGTCATGACGTTCTGGACCTTTCTGTCCAGGTTGGTCTCGAACCGCAGGTCCCTGTTGGTGATGATGCCGACGAGCCTCGGACCCTTCGTGACGGGTATGCCGGAGATGCGGTACCGGGACATGAGTGCCAGGGCGTCCTTGATCTTGTTTTCGGGGGCTATCGTTATGGGGTCGACGATCATGCCGCTTTCCGATTTCTTGACCTTTTCAACTTCGTTGGCCTGTTCCCCCACGGTCATATTCCGGTGGATGATCCCAATTCCTCCCTCCTGGGCGAGACAGATGGCTGTCTTGGATTCCGTGACCGTGTCCATCGCTGCGCTGACTATGGGGATATTGAGCTTTATGGCCGGAGTGAGATAGGCGGAAACGTCCACGTCCGCCGGCATGATCGTGCTGGAAGCCGGTACAAGCAGAACGTCGTCGAAGGTTAGTCCTTCCCTGAAATCTGTCGGCTCTTTCTGTGACATGATTCACCTCATGGGGATAGTATACGTGTTTGTAAGGTCTCTATATATAAAAATATGTATGTGCTGTCAGACGGTAGCTCATACATAAAAGACTTGCCATTTTATTTGGGTTTAGTATAATGCATAAGGTTCAAATAATCAAAAAAATTTTCCCTTTGGATACCGTCGATAGTCGATGACAAATACAAACAACAAAATACTTCTCGAGGTAACCGGACTTTATACGTCGTTCTTTACGGGTGAAGAGATCATACCGGCCGTAAATGACGTGACTTTTACCGTTAAGGCAGGGGAGGTTTTCGGGCTCGTCGGGGAAAGCGGCTCCGGCAAAACGGTGACGGCCCATTCGATAATGAGGCTTGTCCATCCGCCCGGAAGGATCGTATCGGGCCGGATCGTATTTGAGGGCACCGACCTTTTGACCTTGAGCGACAAACAAATGGAAGAGGTGCGCGGCAACCGTATCGGTATGGTCTTTCAGGAGCCCATGACGGCCTTGAACCCTGTCCTGCGGATAGGCGAGCAGATTGGCGAGGCCATAGAGATACACGGGACCCGTGACCGCGGCGAAGTAAAAAAGAGGACCCTGGAGCTCTTGAGGCAGGTGGGGTTCGATGAACCGGAAAGAAGGTATATTCAGTATCCCCATCAGCTCTCCGGCGGGCAAAGGCAACGGGTGCTCATGGCCATGGCTATTTCCTGCGATCCCTCTCTCATTATAGCTGATGAGCCGACAACAGCCCTGGATGTCGCCACGGAATCCCAGATACTGGGTTTGATAAGGGGTCTTGTGGACACCCTGGGCATGTCGATGATATTCATAACCCACGATTTGACGATAATGAAGTCCATGGGCCAGGCGGTCGGTCTCATGTATGCCGGCAGAATGGTCGAGCGCAACCGTGTGGAAGACTTCTTCAAAGAGCCGCTCCATCCTTACGGCCGCGGACTCCTGGAGTCGATCTTCGGGTTTTCGAGTGACACGAAGAGGTTAAAAGCCATCCCCGGGTCGGTACCGAAGCTGTCCGAATTACCCTCGGGATGCAAATTTCATCCAAGGTGCCCCTACGTCATGGATGTTTGCAGAGGCGAGGAACCTGCAATGAAAGAGGTCAGAAAGGATCAATGGGTTCGCTGTTATCTGTATTAGACCTTAAGAAGTACTACGAGGTTCGAAGGTCTGTCTTCTCTGTCGCAAAAGAGACGATCAAGGCCGTAGACGGTGTCAGCCTTGAACTTGAAGCAGGCCGGACCCTTGGTGTCGTGGGAGAGAGCGGTTCGGGGAAGAGTACCCTGGCACGCTGCGTGCTGCTTCTTGAACGGCCCGATGCCGGCGAGGTCTTCTTCGACGGTGTCAATCTTCTCACTGCCGGCCGGGAAGAGATGAACAGACTCCGAAGGCAAATGCAGATAATCTTCCAGGATCCCTATTCGTCGCTCAATCCCAGAATGAAAATAGCGGATATCATTGCCGAGCCCCTTAAATTCCACAATATAACGAAGGGCAGGGCGAATGTGAGTGCCAAAGTGGGAGAGATATTGAGGAGCGTGGGCCTTGACGAGGATTCTCTCGGGAAATACCCCCACGAGATGAGCGGGGGCCAGAGGCAGCGGGTGGCTATCGGACGCGCTCTGGCGACTGAACCGGCGCTCATCATTGCCGACGAACCCGTATCCTCCCTCGATGTGTCCATACAGGCCCAGATCGTCAATCTTTTCCTCGATATCCGCGAGAAATCGAATATCTCCATGGTCTTTGTTTCTCATGATCTCAACATAGTACGTTTTCTCTCCGATCGAATCCTCGTCCTTTACAGGGGAAAGGTGGTCGAGACAGGCGGACGTGACGAGGTCTTCCTGAACCCCCTGCACCCCTACACGAGAATGCTTATCAAGGCCTCGAAGGGAGAATTTGCCCTGAGGCAGGAGGCGCCGTCCGACGGGGAATGGGAAGGGTGCTCCTATTACGAGAATTGCGAAGACAAAGAAGGACATTGCCGGGGACAGGTTCCTGAGCTTACAGGCGGCAATGACCACAAAGTGGCATGTTTTTTGAACAAGTGATTCGGTGTACTGGAGTGAGACAATCGGCGTGTTTTTCATTCCCTGCGGTAACATAGTATAATTAAAGAATTTTGAAATATAACGGTCATTTTCGTCATGACGGATGTCTTTTCTCCTAAATGTGACGAAAATCATTTACATCGTTAATGGTTGTGTTAAAATAGCGATAATTAGAATTACTAACTTAACTTAATTCCAGGAGGTGTCGTATGTTAAAGCTTCACAAGAACACAAAAGGCTTCACGCTGATCGAACTTCTCATCGTTATCGCCATCATTGGTATCCTCGCGGCGATAGCACTTCCGGCGTACATGGATTATACGAGGAAGACGAGGGTGACCGAGGTCGTCAATGCCATAGGCGCCATTAAGACAGGGGTTATAGCATGGGCGTCGGAACATTCACCCGCGGGAGCAGTTGCGGACTTGGGAGATAAGGACGCGATAGCTACCACCCTTGGTATCACTGTACCGGATAAATACGGGGTCCCTTCGGTCACCTCTCTGGACAATTCGGCTGGTACAGCGATAATTACCTATACGATGAACGCTTCAATCAACGGGATCACCTCTGGTGATAAACTCACTCTCACATGCGGCGGACCTGCAACGGACAATTATCAGACTTGGACATGGAGTTCCACAGGCACCATGCAGAAGTACCAGCCTAAATAATGTAGATTAATCTTGGATCGATAGGGGGCTCTTAAGCCCCCTATCTTATAAAAAGGGGTCAATGAAGACAAAAGGTTTCACGCTTCTCGAGTTTCTGGCAGGCCTTGCCGTAATTTGTTTGATACTGATAATAGCCTTTCCCATGCACGCGATGCGGGCGAGGAAGACGGAGCAAGTGAATGTGAAAAATCAGCTCCATTCTATATGGGAATCGGAATCGACTTACCGGTCGCGCCATGGAACGTACACGGCCGATGCCAGCAAGCTCGCAAATTGGAAGCAAAGAACAAAGAAATACTATTTCAGGATACGTCATGCCAGTTCAACACGATTTGTCGCCGAAGCGAATGGCGATCTCAACAATGACAAGATATTCGACGATACCTGGACTATTAATGAAAACGGGGTTTTGACAAACGTAAAGTGAGTACAGAGCACTATGCATACCATATATCTCATAGTGGTTTTCGTTTTCGGAGCGATTATCGGCAGTTTTCTTAATGTCTGCATCTACAGGATACCAAGAAAGAAATCAATAGTTCACCCCCCATCGGCCTGTCCGGCCTGTGAAAAGCCCGTCAGATTTTACGACAACATCCCCCTGGTAAGCTACCTTGTCCTGAAAGGGAAATGCAGGGACTGTGGGGCCCGTATTTCTTTTCGGTACTTTCTTGTCGAATTGATAACGGCGGTTGTCTTTGCGATGATCTACCGCCGGTGGGGCCTTTCCTACGAGTTTTTTATCCAGATTTTCTTTACGGCGATACTGATCGTCGTCTCTTTTATCGACTATGATTTCCAGATCATCCCCGACGTTTTAAGCGTCGGCGGCATGTTCGCGGGATTGATCATATCCTTCGTCAGGCCCGGCTTCCGGGTGATGGAGGCAGTCTATGGCGTGCTTATCGGCGGAGGCGTGCTCTTTGTCATTGCATATGGCTACCAGTTGATCACAAAACGGGAGGGCATGGGCGGCGGAGACATTAAGCTTCTTGCCATGATCGGTTCCTTCAGCGGCCTCAAGGGGGTCCTGTTTTCCCTGATCGGCGGTTCGGTTGTGGGTACGCTGGTCGGTATTCCTCTCATGCTCATGAAGGGCAGGGAAGAAGGAGGAAAATACGCCATACCCTTCGGCCCGTTCCTGTCGCTGTGCGCGGTGTTGTATCTTTTTATGGGTCCGGGGGTTATCCACGCCTTTAACGAATTTTTCATGAATCGATAGGGGAGATGACATATATGAGAAGAACCTGCTTCATCCTCGTTTTCCTGGTCGTCCTTGGTGTCGCCGCGCTTTCGCAGGGGGCAACCAACAACGACTACTGTGTAAACCCCATATTCAGCAGCAATGCGGTGAAACCCAACATTCTTATTAACATGGACTTTTCAGGAAGCATGCAATTCCCAGCGTATCTTCCCGACAACTTCGGTACCTATGATGGTTCCGTGGCCGATTGCGGGACTTCCTATATAAGCACGACCAGCAATTACGCAAAGCGCTATGACAAAGATCGTGATTACTACGGCCTTTTCGATGCGACAAAATACTATTCTCAATCCTCCAGCAGATACGTGGAAACCGCATGCGGCCCCGATGCCAACCGGATAGGAACCGGCGCCACCTGCATCTCCGGCAATTTTCTCAACTGGCTTACGGCAACGAGGATCGATGTTGCGCGGAGGGCCCTCACGGGGGGCAGGTCCAATACAGGCGGTGGATCGACGTTTCTGGAGAGCGAGGGATCCGTATATGTGATCAGGGACAGCATAAACCATTGCCAGTATACGGTTACGGCAAACGTCACCGCCAACCGAAAGCTGACCATCACGAATTATGGTTTTGGCTTCACCTGCCCGCTCAATGGGGTAACGGACCACGGAATTTTCTCTGTTGTGCCCGCGGGAGTCCCGGTGGAAGGGGTCGTGCAGCGTTTCTATCCCAAGGCACATATGGAATTCATGGTATTTGCCACCGGTTCGGGAAGCTGGAACAGGGAAGGAGAGTTGCGTTCCGGCAAGGACCAGCCCATGAGCACGCTCGTTGCTTCGATCAATAACGAAGTGCCGTACAACGGGACACCTACCGGCGAGGCAATGTGGGAGGCATACGACTTCTATGTTCAGAGCAACGATCATACCTATGCGAACAACACGGCGGCCCTTGGTAAAGCCAATGGTTTGAAAGACCCTTATTATGACGGCTCCGGTACGGGTTCGACACCCATATGGTGCCGTAAGGGGTTCGTGCTTCTTATCTCTGACGGGGCATGGAACGGGAGCGTCGATCCCATGAGGGTGGCCCGCACCATGCGTGTGACCGATTTAAGGCCCGAACTGGCGGGTGCCCAGAATGTAACGACCTATACGGTTTATGCCTTCGGAGCTGACGCGGATGGGAAAAGGGCGATGAAGGCCACGGCTATGTTCGGCGGGTTTGACTATTCCAGTACCGACACTTTTCCTTATCCTTATACGAACTGGCCGGCGACGAACAGTCTTTCCATCAATTTCCCCTTTACTCAATGTGATAATCCCACTCGCTGGGATGCGCAATGCATCGAGTGGGATAAAAACAAGGTCAACCTGCCTTACAACTATTTCGAAGCCGATGACGGCAACGAATTGGCGAGTAAACTGGAGGCGGCCCTGACGGATATGCTTCGCCGGGCGTCTTCGGGTACCGCCGCGTCGGTCCTCGCGTCAGCCGAGGGCAGCGGAGCAAATATCCTTCAAGCCTTCTTCTTTCCCAAACGGATGTTTGACGACGCCGAAATAGACTGGACGGGCGAGATGCAGAACCTCTGGTATTATATCGATCCCCAGATAGGCAACAGCACGATCCGTGAAGACACCGCAAAAAACAACATTCTTGATATTTTTAGTGACGACATCATCGAATACGAGTTCGATGTCGGCCTTGGCAAAACAGTTGTGAGAAGATATCAGCCCAATTCCGCCGCTCAGAAAGGCGGGGAAGACATCCCTTCGCCCGTTGAACTTGACGAAACGAAAAATCTCTGGGAGGCGGGGATCCTTTTGTGGTCCAGGGACCTGGCGACCTCGCCGCGAACCATCTATACCACCGTCGACGGAACAAACCTCATCAATTTTGACGCGGCGCAAGCAGCCTCGAACGGCACTCTGCAGACGTACCTCCAGGCACCGGGTGACCCCACACTGGCGCAGAATATCGTTAATTATATCCACGGTTACGAGGTCACAGGCTATCGCAACAGAACGGTAACGACCACGTTTGGCGGCAGTACCGGTACACATGCATGGAAATTGGGCGATATCGTCTCGTCCACTCCCCGTCTTAAGGCATCGTTCCCTCTGAACTCCTATCACCTGTACGCGCCGGAGGGTTATAATGATAGAACATACTACCAGTATGTCAACGATGTGGACGCTTCCGGGAATCCAACCGGTATTTACAAACAGCGGGGGATGGCTTTTGTGGGGGCTAATGACGGGATGCTTCACGCCTTCGAGCTGGGCAGGCTCTCGTTCACCGGTTTGACGAGCACACAAGCCGCCCGCCTGGAAACAGTGGACGCCACTCTCGGCACGGAACGCTGGGCTTACGTACCAAAAGGAGCTTTGCCGTATCTGCGATACCTGACCAATACGGATTACTGTCATGTCTTCTATGTCAATCAGCCCGTCGTGATTGCGGATGCCAGCGTCAACGCCGGAGGTTCGCTCAGCCAGGATCCCAACTACACCAAGACCAGGGCCAGTTGGAGGACCATCCTAATCGGCGGAATGGGCATCGGCGGTGCATGCAGGGACACAACCAGCAGCTGTACGACTTGCGTGAAAACACCCACTTCGGGTGTCGGGTATTCGTCGTATTTCGCGTTTGACATAACGGACCCCTTGAATCCCGTTCTGCTCTGGGAATTTTCCCGGGACGATCTTGGTTTTTCCACTACCGGTCCCGCAATCGTCAGAGTCGGTGATCCCGCCAAGAATGGAAAATGGTTTGCGGTGTTCTCAAATGGCTCGACGGGGCCGATAAATACAACGTATCATCAGTTCATGGGTTCCTCGGATCAAAATCTCAAGTTTTTCGTACTCGACCTGTTGAGCGGACCCAAGTCATCGGTGACGGTTATTGACACGGGAATTGCCAATGCGTTTGGGGCTACCTTGTCGAGCTCTTCTTTTGACGTGGACAGGGGGAACCCGACCGCGTCCGGAGCAACCCCATACTCCGACGATGTCGTTTACATGGGCTATACAATGAAAGACGCGACGACGTGGACAAAGGGCGGCGTTGTGCGCCTCTTGACCGGCAACAGTACAAACCCGAGCAGTTGGACGGTAAGTAAGGTCATCGATAACATAGGCCCGATTACAACAAGCCTCACCAAGATACAGGACCGGAAAAACGGCAAGCTCTGGCTGTTTTTCGGAACGGGCAGGTATTTTTATCGCATTGACAACGGCGCCACGATTGACGACCCGGACAGCCAGCAGGCATTCTATGGAGTTCTGGAACCCTGCTATATGGCAGGGACCAATACTCTGAACGCCGCCTGCACGACAAGCGTATCGGCAGGGGATTTGCAGAATCAGACGGGTTCTTCATCAAACCTTTCCCCCACCGCGCTCGGTTGGTACATAAACTTTCCCACGCCTGATACAGGTTACAAAGCTCACCGCGTTCTGGCCCAGCCTGTGGCCTCGTACAACGGCGTTGTTTATTTTCTGACCAGTTCACCATCGACGGATGTTTGCTCGCTGGGAGGATACACATATCTGTGGGCCGTCTGGTACAACAATGGGGGGGCGCCGCCGGCGTCGGCTTTATCAGGCATGGTCGTAACACAGCTTTCGACAGGTCAGATCGCCACGCCGATCCTGAAGAAATCTGACGGTTCATCGGCGTTGACGCAGGCGGGAGGCAAGGCCATGGCTGTGGGGCAGGGTGTAAACATCGGAGGAGGCTTTTCGCTCCTTGGTCCGCCGAAGCCCATACGAAAGATACTGCATATGAAGGAAAGATGAGAAATTATAAAGGTTTTTCACTTATTGAACTTCTTATCGTTATTGCGATGGTTGGGATAATGGCGGCGATAGCGGTCCCGAATATGTCCGAGTTTGTGAGGAAGAACAGAATACAGAACCAGACGAGAAGAATCTACAGCGACCTGATGAACATGAGGATGATGGCGGCAAATACGAACAGGACCCATTATATGGAATTCGGACTTGCCGGAAACCAGTACCAGGTGGTCGAAGATACCAATGGAAACAATACCAAGAATACGGGGGCGGGCGATACGATAAGACTTGCCAGGACGGCGGTTGTTCCCTTTACCTATTCCAATAGCACCCCGGCTAACGAGGCGATCGTGACGAATATCCCCGGCGGTATGGCAATATTCGATTCCCGGGGTCTTGCCACACGACAGGGGGCGATATGCGTATCTTCGACAAGCGTCCAACCGTCTACGAACTGCATAGTTGTGTCGGCGACCCACGTCAGAATGGGGATGTATAAGCCTGTAAATGGAGAGGCGTGCAATGCGACGAATTGCAGGTAAGAACACGAAAGGATTCACGCTTATCGAGCTTCTGGTTGCCATGCTCGTGCTTTCCATAGGACTCATGGCGATGCTGGACGGATTGGCCAACTATATGAGGATAAATATCGAGAATCAGATGCGCAATGAGGCGATGCGCATAGCGGAGGCAAGCCTGGAAACCCTGCGCAATGCAACGTTTGACCAGGTGAAGAACCATACC
>DNYO01000317.1:4972-31541 GCA_003506795.1 Deltaproteobacteria bacterium | reverse complement strand
CACTTATATTGGCACAGAGGGATAGGGAATTTGGCATCAATGGGGAGCCAGACCGTCTCGTCCTTGTCAGTTCCCTGTCCCGGCAACCTGATCGCAAACTCAACGCGTTCTCCGCCCTCCTTGGTGGCCACGTTACTGGTGAACTGATCGGGATTGAGTACCTGCTCCAACAGCACCCCAAGCTGCACTTCACCCCACGTTCCACGTGTCTTGACGTTTGTAAGCACTTTCTTGAGATCCCCAACACCCGTGGCAAGGGTCTGCATCTCCCCAAGTCCTTTGTGCACTAATTCCAGCCGTTCGCTGACTTGTTTGAACGACTCGCCTAAACGTTTTTCCAGTGTCCCCTGAAGCTTCTCGTCTACGGTCTGCCGCATTTGGTCAAGTTGTTTGGCGTTATCTGCCTGCATGCTTTGGAGTTTGCCTTCCACGGTAACCCTGACAGCCTCCAGTTTCTTTTCGTTTGAATCCGAAAGCTTCTCAATTGCCGTTGACATGGCTTCAAGCTGGGTCTTCTGGATATTGGCCAACTCGCTCATTGTTTTGGTGGTGGTTTCTGCGATCGCCTTGAGCGCTGCGATTACTTCTTCCCTCAGCTGTTTTGCTCCGATGGTGGACTCCGTTCGAATGCCATCGAGTTTCTCGCCACTGGTTTTCGTCAAAGAGGCGATCTGCCCCGAGAATGCCTCAAGCTGTTCTTTCACAGCGACGGCTAAATCTCTCATGGTGTTGCCCATTGTCCCAGAAATGCTTTTGAGAGTTGTCACGACTTCTTCCCGAAGTTGTTTTGCCCCAGTGGCGGACTCCAGACGAACGCCATCGAGCTTTTCCTCACTGGTTTTCGCGAAAGAGGTAAGCTGGCTGGCAAATGCCTCAAACTGTGTCTTCTGTGCGGAACCAAGCCCGCTCATGGTCTTGGTTATCATCTCGGAAATACCGTTGAGAGTGACTACCACTTCTTCCCTTAACTGCTTCGCTCCAGTGGCGGACTCGGCGCGGACGCCGTCCAGTCGTTCACCGCTCGCCTTTGCGAATGAAGCGAGCTGACCGGAGAAAGCATCGAGTTGCCCCTTCTGCGTGTTGGCAACATCGGTCATTCGTTGTACCACGGAATCACCGAATGTTTTGAAAGCTTCAGTGAGTTCCTGTCGCTGCTCTTTAGCCGCCTTGCCCACCTCATCTCTGTTTTGGGCCACCTCCTCCCTGACTGCACGTTCAGTTCGTTCCTGTGCCTTCTCAAAACCATCAAGACGGGAAGCAAGCGCAGGGAGAGCATCAGCTTTTGATGATTTTCTCACGAGCACGAGCAGGACAATCAATGCGACTGCCAGCAAGGCCAAGACCACGAACAGCAATATATCGGTCACAAAATACCTCTCTTCGAAAAACGCTCATCAGATAACGACAAGTTCAGCGGGAGCCAGTTTCTTTGGCAATCTGCTGCGCGCGCAGTAGCCGGGCTTTATGAGATTTCAAAAGCCCGCTCCATGACGAGCCTCCATCTCTCGGGTAGGTCATTCCAAGTTTCACCCCATCCTTTAGCAAATGAGTATGCAGCGAAGGGCTTTTCGGACTGCGGAGGGGTATATCCCAATACCTGCTCTAAACACTCTTCCAGTTGGATGACGTTATCCACACCGACAACCTCTTGAATGGGGGCGTTGAACCTTTCAGCGCCTGCGATTCCGCGGTCCCGGTCGTGGATAACGAACGGTGTGATCCCCATAGCCTTCAGATACTTGGATAGCCCGATTATGGATGCTTTTCCTCGTGCTTTGATCACTTCGGTATTAGCGATAACGTCCAGTCTCTTTGCTTTCTCAACGCGTTTAAGTGATTCGCGAATAACGATGTCTTCGGTGTCTCCCTCCACAACCACAATTCGCTTTGTAAAGAACACCCGTGCCACATAGTCATCGACTTTGAGAATCATCTTGACGTAATTTCTATCCTCATCTTGAAGCGCTCTGAATGCATCGGTAACGCTAAAGGGCTGCACCTGGATTGATTCGCCGGCAATGGCGAATCTGTCGAGAACTTGCTTGGGCTTTCTGGACAGATCAATTAAGTAAGGGGAATGCGTTGTAGCAACTATCTGAGAATTGTGAGCTGACAGTTCGTAAATAGTGTCTCGCATCTGGTTGGCCGCACTCGGGTGCAGGTATATCTCGGGTTCTTCAAAGCCGATGATAATCGATCTCTCGATGCCCTGATCTTCTCTCTTCGCCAACCATTTCTGCCTAAAGCGGAGAATTCCAAAGACCGCCGAACGTATCATGCCAGCACCTTGGTGATCCACCGGTGTGCAAATGTTGCTTGAAAGTTCAACGGTGAAGTTTGGTTTAAGCGATTTGTCAGGATCGCTTAGGTCTGCGCGTGCGTGAATTTGTGATTCCGGGAATATGCTGGCTATGATGGCGTTCAACTCAATTATCATTTTGCCAAACTCAGACGACTCATCCGATGGGTCCAGTTCCTTCGCCAATTCATTCAGGAGTCTCTGCGCCTCTTGATAGTTGCGCGAAGATGCCCGCACATCTTCGAACAGTTCATTTAGCGTTTTTGGTAATACGCCACCGCCAGACATTTCATTGCTTGACGTATCTGCCGGTATAATTATGTACCGGGGGAGCCGACTCAGTACGACGCCCGGAATACCGCCGGGATTCTGAAACCAAGTATCATCTGTCCCGAGATCCCAGATGTCATTTATTTCCTGTAGTTTGGCCCGTGATGCGGCAGTAAGTTTCTTTTCAAGATCGTCATACAGTTCGCTAACGAGATCGGCGGCAATACCCCGGTCTATAAGGTCTTGTGGGGTGGTTGCATCCTCGTACTGTGGCTTTATTGTCCGCGTTTTACTCTTCAACTCTATCACTACGTCTTTGCCAAGCTCGTAGGTCTTTTTGTAAGTGAGGCACAACCCGCTTTCTTCTGCGCCATCGACGTCGTAATCAAATATGCGGCCCTTGAAACCGCGCCACGTCTTGGCCTCCAAGGGAAGATTCCGGAACTCCGCTTCAAGCACAATCTTGTTTGAAACGGTTTTGCGTTCGTTCGTTGCTTCATCTTGTATGCTGTAGTATTCGATTTCTGGGATTCGCTTGTTTGCCGACAACAAGTGTGCGATTGCACTCAATACGGTGCTCTTGCCCGTGTTGTTAGGCCCGATGAGAAATGTTGCGTCACCGAATAGGATCGTTGCTGACTCGATTCGCTTGTAACCTTCAATTCGTAGGCAGTGAAGTCGCATCTATTAACCCCCCCTCTTGTCCCAGCTCAGCAATTAATGCGCAGCCATCTATACTTTGTTACATTTGTTTATTTTAAGCCGATGAGTGTCAGAGGTGTCGTGCCCGCTATTTTTTCCAAGCAACAAATATATAGTTTGATTGAATCAATAGTAACAGTACATTAGGACAAATAGCAAGAACGTTCTTATCCACGAGACGCAATCTTTGTATCTATATAACATTAGCATTTTAAATGTATATAGATATCTACAAAATGTTACAATTCCTTTTTGTCGAGAGGGCTAAACGATTTCCAAACGAAATATTGCAGTTCAGGAAGATATCAACGTGTGGATAACAGGAAGCTATACGATTCTCCATAAGGGCCTCTCTATCGCCTCCGCAAGAGCAGCTTGGAGGCTCTTAGTCTCGAGGTTCAGGTCTACACGGCGGTTGACCTGTGGCTGAAATAACTGGCGAGATTTCCACTTTTATAATTAATTGGGTAATTGTGTTTACCACCACTAGTAACCCCGATACTACAATATCCTTTTTACCCCGTCGACACTGTATATTCAAGCGTAATCGTTTGAAAAGGAGCCGTTTCAACCGTTCTTCCTCCACGACGCCACCTTGATCGCCACACCGAGGGCTTTTCTGTTCCTTTGGACACTGGCATTAAACCAAAGGCTGCCCAAAACCCATCGTCTGGGCGCACCTCTCCCGTCAATAGTCGTTAAGGCGCGATGCATAACGTGATCAAGGTGCGTTACCCCTCGTGCATTTGGCGTGACGCAAAACCGCCACTACCGTGGATGCGCGGCCACCCCCCAATTGTTGTTGTTATTACCCAGCCGCGGCGCAGCCCGGGGCTGTTTCAATACTTGAAAACGAATAATGATTGCCCGAACGCTGCAATCAATCTGCCCCTTGGTGCCGGGGATATCACAGATAACTGTACCTAGAAAAACCTGCCGGGATGCGTCTTGAACGGAGACTTCTCCTACCGCTTCAGACGGGGTGATCATACGACAAACGATATTCGTTTTGCCGAAAGGTGCAGCCGGAAGCAAGGCTGCCTGTAATTGCCGCCAGAGGCTATCGGGAAGATTTTATGGTATTTGACTGCGCGTTACGTCGACAAGGCATGGGGGATATCATTGTCGAGTTGATTTGAATGGATTTTCGGCTATAGAGCCTGATGAAGATACTGATTGGAATTAGTCTACAATTCGTTTGATGGATTGGCAAGGAATTTCTTACAGCATTCATATGGAAAGATTCCTTCATCCGTTAATAGGCCGCTGGTCTGGCGTTTTCAAAACCACATTTCGAACACAACAAGGTTTCGTTGTTTGCAGGGACTTACGACTCAGGTATCAAACCGAATAGATCATTCGGCTGGCAGTTGAAGTAAATCAAGAGCTTCTCGATGTCTCCCCTGCTGATGTTGTAGTTGGGGTTCGTCGCAATCCTGGAGAGCGTCAGGACCTTGATCCCCGTCTCCTGCTCTATCACCTTGTAGGTGATCCTCTTCCTGTCTATGGCGCTCTTTCTTTCCATCAGCGCCTTGAGGTTCACGATCAGCATGGAAGATTCCTTTTTAAACCCTAATTTTCTTGGAATATAGCATGTCAGGAGAATTAATAACAGGGGAAGATAGTTTCTTGTCATCAGGAGATTGTACGAAATAATCATCTCAAGCTAGTTAGTATCGTGTAATGATAATGAGTAATCATAATGAGTAATACCTCAATTGACCGATCCATGTCGGCCTCCGGTCCCTACCCTCAGATAAGCACCTTAAGATAAATAAATATCTCCACTAGATTATTTCCTGGCACGAAAAGATTGACTACAATGATCCGGAGATGATATGTATTGTCTCTGCGTGATTGTTAGTTATCACGACAAGACACTACATAAAGGAGATTTGAATGCACGAAATCCATTTATCACATTACCTGGAAAACCAGGCCTCGAAATACAGGAAAAGGATGCTCTCCGCGGCGGCGGGAGGATTAGCGGCGGCAGCCGTGGGTATTCCCCTGTCCCAGCCCGCCATAGCCATAGCGGGGATGGGGATGGCCGCCATGACGGTCAAGCGGCAGTACAGGCACTATGCGAAGACGCTTGCCGGGATTGAGGGCGAAAACATACTGAGACAATGCCTCAACCGGAGGCTCGATGACGCGCACACCGCCATATACAACATCCCCACCGGTTTCGGCGATATCGACTGCGCGGTCATAGGGCCCGGAGGTATCCATATCATGGAGGTGAAACACATGAGTGGTATTATCAGACACAAGAACGGCGTATGGACACAGACAAAGAACCGGTGCAACGAGATCGTGCATATCAAGAGCCCGGCGGTCCAGCTCATTCGCAATATCAGGTGGCTCAAAAAGTTCTTGCGGAGGCATAACGGGGCGATGCGCATCCAGGGATCGATCGTGTTCACCCATCCGAGGGTGCGCCTCGATGTCGAGGACATAAGGGGGATCAGGGTACTAAAGGTCGACGAGATGCCGGCAGATGTCACAACCACGGGGATAAGCAACGTCGCCCGTCGGGCAGCTTAAATAACAGATAAGGAGGATAACCACCATGGAGAGAGTCAAGGTTTATGCAATACTCATGCAGCACTTCTCGGAAGAAGATGCGGCGGCTATCATCAACTACATCGATGGAAAGAAAGCAGGAACCACGTCGCCGCACGCTCTCAAGGAACTGGAGCTCAAGATCATGGGGAAGATCTACAAGCTGAAAAACAAATTCACGTATGCCTTTATCATCAGCTTTTTCCTCATGATCCTCTTCTACATGGCCCTGGCGCGGGCCATAAACAACCTCACGCCATGAAAACGACTGTTGGGAAACGACGGGATAATGGCCGTGAAAGTGGTCATTATCCCGTCAGAATGAAAGGCGGCGCGCAAATACCCGGGGATTGCGAACGAACTGTTGATACACCCCAACGACCCTTTACCCGACGGGCAGGGGCTCTCCGGGAAACTCAGGGACCTTCCTGACACCGGACAGAAAAAAACTCTTGAAAACTACGAATAAGCATTTTACACTATCAGCGATCAGTATTTTCATTAGGTCTATCGAACATACCAGCAATACTTCTTACCCATACAACCGACAAGGAAACTCCCCTCCATGCCTTGCCGACTTTTAAGATTCTTTCTTTATCGGCCTTAAGGGGCCCCATTCAAAACACTATCATCTGTTCGACATGATTGTGTCCCGCTTAATGACGCTGATGCGCCCGCGCACCAGGGCAGTCATCTATCACCGTCCCCGACACAAGGGGACAATTAAGTTGTCTTGTTACTTTCAGTAGGCACCCGCCGAAAATTCTTCCATACCATTATCTGACAGGGAGACATTTTTTCCATCTCATCATCGAGAAGCGTGCCCTGCATGCCCGCAAAGGGCCTCGTTCAGGCTTTAACGCTTCGCACATATCACTCATTCAAAATTCGGTAATATTCCCGTCCAAACGCCGGTGCGTATTACCCTCACATCGTCGACAGGCCCGCCATGGTTACACCCCCAGGAAAAGGGCAACCGTGGCGGCTTGTCGACCTTTTCAAAAACAGGCACAGCCGGTAGCGACGCTCCAGCCGGGGTAGCCGAAGAAAATGGAAGGGGTGGCCGTGCATCCACGGTAGTGGCGGTCTTGCGTCGCGCCAAATGCACGAGGGGTAACGCACCTTGATCACGTTATGCATTACGGCTCAACAATTCTAGACGGACGGGCAAACAAGGAGGAACATGATGACTAATGAAACAAAGGCAATAATCCTTGCAAGAGTGAACGAGGTCAATGGCATCAGCCCGAGGTCGGGACTTGCCTATGCCCTGGAGCATTTTTCGATCATTGCCAGGATCGGCATAGGCGTCAGCCGCCGGGAGATCACCCGGGCCACCGGGGAACTGTCCCCTTTTGTTCATAGCTGGAGCACCTTCCACCGGTATGCGGGGGTTGCGAAAAACTTCGTTAAATATTGCAAGAGCAGAAAGATAAACAAGCTCCATAAGGTCGACAAGAATACTGTCGAAGCGTTCCTTCTCGCCAAAATCGATAAGGGCAGGCGCGTAAGCACCCTTGAAACAAACATGTGCGCCCTGCAGAAGTTCTTTGGAGCCTGTGGCCGTCCCGATCTTGTAAAATTCCTCGTCGACAATTACTGCTCCTTCAAGGAAAGGGCCCGGTCGGGAAGTTCCATTCATTCATTCGATGATCCGGAATTGTTGATAAAGACACTGGAGCAAAAGCGCGAACTGTCCGCCGTGATCGCCGAGATCATCCTTTTGACGGGCGCGAGGATCCACGAAGTCCGCACAATGAGGATTGAAGGCGCCGATATTATCATCGGCAAAGGCAAGGGCGGCAAGAAGCGGGTCCTCGACTTCTCCTTCAGGAAAGACCACCTGGAACGCGTCACTACGCTTACCGCCCGGCTTGACGACCTGTCGGAGGGAATCGACTGGCAAGAGTACTGCCAGAGGAAGAACGGTAAATATCAGGCCCACGTCAGGCTCGCCGCATGCGAACTCGAGGATGAATACCAGGGCGCACACGGTCTGAGGGCGAATTATGCCCGGAACCTCCGCGGGATCCTTGAAGGGATGGGCCTGGAACCGGAGCAGATGGAGGCAATTATAACACGCGATCTGGGGCACGAAAGAAGGTCAATGGCCAGGCATTACCTCGCGGTCTGAAGACCTGCCTGAGATTGTCAACAGAGAGATCGGACATTGAGGCTATAAGGCCGCACATTGATTGAAAGGAGTTATTCATGACTGAAGAACAAAGGGTCAACTTTGAGAAATGCGACAAATGGCATACCTGCAGCGCATCCGTATGCCCCCTGTATCATAGGGTAGAGTGCACCTATTACATCCCCGGCGATAAGCGGTGCACAAAGCTTCTTGATCATCTCGAAGGAGCCGAATTGCCTGAAGACCTGAGAGCGGAAATTATCGCAACACAACCGAGGTGGAGAAAGGCCCTGAGCGATACCCTTCTGAACAAGTGGCTCAAAAATAGGAGGGATGCTCGAAACCACTTCAACAAAACCGTTAAATGAGGGTTGCGCGTGGATTGGGAGCATACAGGAGAGGTCATACGATGCCTTATCGTCCAAGAAAGAAATCCGAATTCATACAAACCATTTTTGAACGGGATGGAGATGGCAGGATCAAGAAAGGAAATGCCATGGTTACAATTGCGGTTACAATGCTTGCCAATGATTGCATGGCGAGGCTTGAGGAGAGGACACTCTATATGATGTCCAATATTGGGAACAGGTTAAACACAGAGGCGTGATCACGGCTGAAATTTGAGGCGTGAGAGCGTATTGGCGCAGGTGGTGATGAGGATAGAAATTGAAGACACCGATATTCAGCGTATAGCGGAACGAGTGGCGGCCGTTCTGAAATCTGGTTCTGACAAGGCCAAGGTTGCACAGATTGAGCCACTGATGGATACCCACGGCGTGGCTCGGTATCTCGGCGTAGATATTTCATGGATCAATAAGGCGGTCAGCGAAAAGCGTATTCCATACATTAAGATCGGTAAATACAACAAGTTCAGAAAAGACGCTATCGACGGTTGGATAGAACAGAACACGGTGAGGCCGATAGGGGTGTCGAGCCTTTCTGATTATATGCCCCGCAGGAAAAATGAGAAGAGAACATAACGGTTATAGTGTCCGTTATACCACCTTTTTTAACCTCTTATTTCCATCAGTTACACACTGCTGTGCTATTAATTGTGCACTTCATGAAGCTCAAGGAAATAACCTTGACAATGTAACTTGGTTACATTAATATTAATCATATGAAAGCTTGGACCTCCGAAGAAGTCAGGGAATTGAGAAAAAAATACCATCTGACCCAGCGATCGCTGGCTGACTTGATCGGCGTTACTTTCAGGTCCGTATACTATTATGAAAGGGGGTTGAGGGTGCCAGCGAGGCCCACGAAGATGCTCCTCTCGCGTGTAGAGAGGGATTTACAGGAAAAGAAAGGAGGTGAAAAGAAATGAAAGGAATATACAAGCGCGGCACGATTTACTGGATTAGATACGCCGGCCTCGACGGGAAGATGATCCGAGAAACGTCACATTCAACAAAGTTCAAAGAGGCGGAGAGGCTGCTCACCGACCGCAAGCAGACAATCAGCGAAGGGAAGATGCCGGAGATAAGGCGGATCGGGAACCACTTATTCGACGAATTGGCCGACCAGTACCTGAAATGGGCTGAAAGGCAGAGAGGGTTCAAGCAAAAAAGGTTGGTGGTTGCTCAACTACGGGAGCGCTTCCATCGGTACCCTCTGCGAAAATTCGATACTCGGCTCATTGAGCAGTATCAAACCGAACGCTTACAGAGCGGAAATAAACCGGGCACGGCAAACAGGCACGTGACCATCCTGAAACATATGTTCAACAAGGCCGTGGACTGGGACATGGTGGAAGAGGAAATCCTTAAAAGGGTCCGAAAAGCCAAGCTGTTAGAAGAGAACAGCGGTCGGCTTCGATATCTTTCGGGGGACGAATGTCGGGGGCTGTTGGAATCATGCGACTCCCATCTCAGGCCAATTGTAATATGCGCCTTGAACACCGGCATGAGGAAGGGCGAGATTCTCGGCCTCACATGGGACGACGTTGACCTTGTCCATGGGTTTATTCTGCTTTCAATGACAAAGAACGGGGAGCGCCGGGAGATTCCCATTAATGCGACCCTGCGGGAGGTTCTGGAAGGTCTCTCCCGAGGAACGAAGGAAAGGCCCCGGAGAATCGACGTTCCCTACGTCTTCTACGATGCCAGGACCGGTAACAAATACGGGAACGTGCAAAAATCATTTAATTCTGCATTGAAGAGGGCAAAGATTAGGGACTTCCGCTTCCACGATCTGCGCCACTGCTTCGCCTCACACCTGGTAATGTTGGGGATAGACTTGACGACAGTCAAAGAACTGCTGGGCCACAAAACCCTCACCATGACTCTGAGGTATGCGCATCTGGCACCTTCGCATAAGGTAAAGGCGGTTGACATCCTGGACCAACATATCAACCAGCTCACGCCAACTGCACAAAAACTGCACAATTTGGAAACAATATGATCTGGATGATTTGCTAAGTGTTGGATTTTATTGGAGGCGGCATCCGGATTTGANNACCTTGGCAAGGTTGCACTCTACCGCTGAGTTATTCCCGCGCGTGTTGTCTTTTATAATACAAACCTGTCCCGGATGTCAAGACGGAAAAGGCGGGAAGTCCCGAACCCCCGGGCATCCTTTCACAAAAAAACCGGAGGAGACCCGGATAAATCTCCCCCGGCATTCAGCAGGCAAGCCAGCTACCCTGCAATCTCAATCATTCTCGCGGACGGCCCGAACCCCTGTTGAATCCCGAACAGGGTTCTTTTAGCTGCCATCGTTGGTATATATTACAGGGCCCCGGGTCATTTTTCTGTAAAACAGGCTACATTCGTGCTAGTTTTTAACAGTATGAAGAAAAAAACCGCTGAACGACAGAGCCGGCTTCCCTATCTCTCCGATTCGCCCTACGTAACGGATAATGTGGGCAAATACACGGAGGAACTCGAGACTCTGCTTGGTATCGGACGGCTCAGGCACTACAGACCCGGCCAGGTCATATACATGCAGGGCGAAGAAAGCCGGTCTTTCTACTTCGTCAGGAGCGGTAAAGTAAAGGTAAGCATATTCAGGGAGAGCGGCTCTGAAAAGATACTTGCGATCCAGGAGAACAACACTTTTTTCGGCGAAAGTGCCGCCTTTGACCATTATCCGTACTTTGCCACCGCAACTGCCCTTGAAGAAACCGATATCTGCATCTTCGACATCGATGAAACCGAGGCCCTTATCAGGACGGACCCGGCCGTCTCCCTGCTCATTATCACTTCCATCATCAGAAAACTCAGACTCCTTGGTCTGCAGGTGGAGGGCCTTTCATTTCTCGACGCGCAGAAACGCGTGGCCAGTACCCTTTTGAAACTGATGCATGAAGTAGGGGAACCGACGGCAGGGGGGATCGTCATCAAGAAGCGGATAACCCATGAAGACCTCGCAAATATCACCGGCCTGTCCCGCGTAACGGTAACCAATGTCCTCAATCATCTGAGCAGGCTGAACCTCATCACGAAGGGACGTCTGAAATACACCATCATAGACCGGATCAGACTGGAATCCTTTGTGGGGTCAAAATGAACAGGGCTGTATTTTCCATTCCTGCTATCCTGTGTTGCCTTATCCTCATCGGGGCATCTCTTATTATTGGGACGCCGGCATACTGCGCCCGCCTCAAAACGGTCACCTTTGCGACTGCGGACAGCGTGTGGGCGAGACAGTTTCACCTTTTTACAGACGCCGTGCTGCGAGAGAGCAAAAAGGATACGCGTTTTCTTTTTGTCGGAGGACCGGAGGCCGTACCACCCTTTGAGCAAATTGAGGCCGTCAGAAGCGGCGTTGTCGACGTCGCGCTTCTGCCTGCGGCGTATTTCGTTCCTCAACTGCCTGAGGCCGACGCCATGAAGCTGTCCCGCCATTCCCCCATGGAAGAGCGAAAAAGGGGGATATACGCCTTTTACAGGGAACTCATGGAGCGGAAACTCAACGTCATCTATCTGGGGAAGATAGCAAGCGGGGTCAGCTATCACTTCTATGTGAGAAAACCATTGACGGGGCCCGACTTCAAAGGTCTCAAGATCAGGATCACTCCCATCTATGAACCATTTGTCCGGGCCCTTGGCGGGGTCGGCGTCACGACAGCCCCGGGGGAGGTTTATGTAGCCCTCGAGCGGGCCATTGTGGACGGATTCGGATGGCCGGCGATAGGCATACATGAAATGGGATGGCAGGAAGTAATCCGCTATGTCATAGAACCGGGGTTTTACCAGACTGATGTCTGTGTCCTCATAAACAAAGGATCATGGGAAAGGCTCCCCGCTGAGGAACAAAAGCTCATCGCGCGCATATTCGAGAGAACGGAGCGGGAAAGTTACGATCTCTCGCGTAAACTGGCTCAGCAAGAAAAGCAACTGCTGTTTTCACGGGGCGTCAGGGCGATCGAATTCAAAGACGGGGAAAAGGACCTCTATCTTGACACAGCGTACAGGTCGGGATGGGACAAGGTGCTGGCTAAGAGCCCTGTTACCGGAGCGCGCCTCAAAAAATTGATGGAGCGCTGATCTGCGCCGGTTCCTTTCAAAAGCACTCGACGTCACGGCAATAGTGTCAGCCTCATGCATTTTATTCATGACCCTGTCCATAGGCTGCGAAGTCATTGCCCGGTATTTTTTTCGCAGGCCCCTCATGTGGACCGTCGAAATATCGGAATACCTGCAGATATACCTGGCATTTTTCAGTGCCGGCTGGGTCCTCAGGAAAAAGGGGCACGTAAGCCTGGACATCGTTGCAGACCGACTGGGTTCGGGTGGAAAAAAGCTCTGTCGCGCCATTACGGATGTCCTCGGAATCCTCGTGGCGGCAACCCTATGCATCTTTTCCGCGATAGTTACACGCGAACAGTTTCTTCTGGGAATACCCGTCATCAGGTCTCTTGAAATACCCAAATGGCTTGTAATCGCTCCCATATCCCCCGGGATGTTCCTCGTCGCAGCCGAGTTTTTCGTCAAGCTTCTTGACGATCTCCACGGGGGTGAATGACCATGCAGTGGTGGGGCATCCTTCTTGTTTTCTTCGGCGGATTCATAGCGCTTATTCTGACCGGTTTTCCCATTGCCTTTGCATTCTTCCTTATCAACATCGCGGGGGCATACCTTTTCATGGGAGGAACACGGGGCATCGAACAGCTCGTGCTCAATATCTACAGCTCTCTCGCAAACTTCACTCTGACCCCCATCCCTCTTTTCATCCTCATGGGTGAGATCATTTTCAGGTGCGGAATCGCATACAACGTTCTTAACATCTTCGACAAGTTTTTCGGGAGGATACCCGGAAGACTCGGCATGCTGGCTGTCGCCGCCTCAACCTTTTTCTCCGGCCTGACCGGTTCGGCAATCAGCAATACGGCTTTGCTCGCCTCCTCTCTGATGCCTGAGATGCGCAAGAGGGGCTATGGGAAACCGCTGATGATAGGCCCCATCGTCGGGACGGGGGGGCTTGCCATGATGATCCCTCCAAGCGCGCTGGCTGTCGTTCTCGGTTCGGTGGCACATATATCCATATCGGGTATACTGATCGGAGGCATACTCCCGGGGCTCATCATGGCCTTTCTTTACTCTTCGTACATTATAACGAGGACCCTCATCAATCCATCGATAGCGCCCGCCTACGAAGTGCAAAGGTCTGACTTCCCGGGTCTCGCAAAAGAATTCCTGATCTACGTGATGCCTCTCTTCTCCGTCATCGCCCTTGTTCTGGGCCCTATATACATGGGGATAGCCACACCTACCGAGGCAGCTTCACTTGGCTGTATCGGGGCCCTGATACTAGCAATATCCTACCGGAAGCTCACCCTGGCGATACTTGTTGACACCCTCGCCAGCAGCCTGAAAACAACGGGTATGATCTTCCTCGTAGTCGCGGGATCGGCAGGTTACAGTCAGATTATCTCTTTTACCGGCGCGGGCGCGGGCTTGATCGGATCGATCATCTCCCTCAACCTTCCCGATGTCCTTCTTGTCATGCTCATGCTCTCCGTATTGCTTTTACTCGGCTGCTTCATGGACCAGATCGCCATGATGATGGTCACCGTTCCCCTTTTCATGCCCATCATATACCAGGCAAACATCAGCCCCCTCTGGTTCGGCATCATGATGCTCATTGCTCTCGATATCGGCTTCACCTCGCCGCCCTTCGGCCTCCTCCTTTTCGTCATGAAGGGTATCGTATCCGAGGATATCACGATGATGGATATATACAAGGCGGCCCTGCCCTTCATCCTGTGCAACCTGCTCACTCTGGCTCTGATCCTTGCGTTCCCGCGGATCGTCATGGTCTTCATGAAGTGAAGAAAGGACGCGGGGTTGACGCGAACAAGGTCGGGAAAACATTGAGGCCCGCCTTTTCTCCTATATCCGGTATCCCGCTTCTTTCAGAAACCTGATCACTGCCCGATTCCAGCCCTCGGGCCCGGCCCCCTTCGCCTGCTCAAAATTTTCCGCCGCGAGACGAGGATCGTAGCCGCCGCCGTGCTTCTCCACGATGACCGGGTGCTCGACACTGTGGAGCATGGACAGGTCGTTGGGGCTGTCGCCGAGGGCCATGGTAAGTATGTCACCGTATCGCTTCCGATACATCCCGATAAGGATGGAAACAGCCCTGCCCTTGTCGCTCGCGCCAAGGATGTGATAAAAAAGGCCCTTTGTAATGTTAAAACCCTTTTCCTTCACGGCGGTTACGAGCTTTTCCTGCCTGTCTTCCCCGCCCGGGAAGAAAAAGGGCTCATCAAACTCGCGCATCCCTGCCATGACTGCTTCTTTTATGGGAAGGCCCGTTGCGGAGGCTATCTCTTCGGGATACATGTCACCGAACCCCCGGACGTCAAATCCCTCCTCGCGAAGTTCCATTAATGCCCGTCGGAGGTCCCCATAGCTCGCACCAAGGCGAATGACCCGGTAGCCATGCTCTCCGGCTTCATCACCGGGGACCGGCACCCGTGCGTCGTCCGGGAAATATCCCCGGGGTATAAAAACCGCTCCACCATTTTCCGGGATAAAAGGATCGCGATTACCCAATTTTCCACGGTAATGTTCAATCTCGGCCCTGGTCTTGCTGGAACAGATGACTACGGGAATGTCCAACCTGCCGAGGAGACGAAGAGCAGGCAAGGCCGCATCAAAAGAGTAGGTGCGGGCGTCGAGGAGCGTCCCGTCCAGGTCCGTAAAGAGTACGGGTCTTTTCATATTCTAAGGGTCTCGCGGCTCCTTTCCCGGGCACTGGCACGCACATGCACCGGGTGTCTATCGACACAGTTGGATTTCATGTCTATAATTATTCTACCCTGAAAGCCCCGAGGGAAGTGTAATATAGTTTACATACTTCGCGTGGTTTTTCGAATAGAGTGATACACTATTCAAAGGAGAACGATTATGTCCGACTTTTATCAGACAGGCGTCGTCGCCACGTTCCACAAATTAGGACATCCGAGCCTGGAAGACATCGAATCAAGGCTCACGCGGTATGCCAAAGAGAGACCCATCGCGCTTGTTCTGCCTTCGCTGTACAGCGAGCTTTCCGGCGAGGCACTTACACGAATAGTCGAGGAGCTCAAAAAGGTCGAATATATCAAGGAGATCGTCGTAACACTCGGCCCCGCGACGGACAATGAATTCGAGAACGCACGGCAGTTCTTCTCCGTTCTTCCCCAGAAAACTTTCGTCATCTGGAACAATGGAAAGAGAATGAAAAAAGTGTACCGCTCCATCGAGGCCGAAGACTTGCCGACAGGCCTTGAAGGCAAGGGACGCTCCGTCTGGATGGCATACGGCTACGTACTTGCACGGCGGGAATTCAACGCTATAGCCCTTCATGACTGCGACATCGTTACCTATTCCCGTGAAATGCTGGCAAGGCTCTGCTATCCCGTCACCGACCCCAGTCTGGATTACGACTTCTGCAAGGGTTACTACACACGGGTCACGGACAAGATGCACGGCAGGGTCACGAGGCTACTCGTAACCCCTCTCATACGGGCACTTGAAAAGATCATCGGCTTTCATCCCCTCCTCGTTTTCTTCGATAGTTTTCGCTATATCCTTGCCGGCGAGTTTTCCATGGACGTGAACCTCGCCCGCGTCAACAAGATCCCCGGGGATTGGGGGCTTGAGGTTGGAACCCTGGCCGAGGTGTACAGAAACACTTCGATAAACCGCGTATGCCAGGTTGATATTGCGGAAAATTATGAACACAAGCACCAGGAACTCTCGCCGGAGAACGCCTCCAAAGGCCTCAATAAAATGTGCGTCGATATCTGCAAGTCCATTTTCCGGACACTCGCCTCCGAAGGCATTGTCTTTTCCGATGGATTCTTCAAGACGCTCTTTGCCACCTATGCCCGGACCGCCCAGGATCTCCTGAAACGATACGAGGATGACGCTTCCATCAATGGCCTCAGGTTCGACCGACACGAAGAAAGCCTTTCCGTTGAAACCTTCACCAACGGTATTAAAATGGCCGCCCAGGTCATCACCAAGGACCCTCTGGGTGTTCCGCTCATATCCAGCTGGGACAGGGTGACCGCCGCCTTGCCCGATGTGCTTGAGAGAATTCGGGAGGCGGTTGAGGAAGATAACCGCTCATAAAAAACCCATGAGCCGACCCGAATAAAAGCGGGTCAGAGGGGGGAAAGGATGCGTTTTCTTGTTCTCATAGTATGTATAGCCGGTCTCGTTGCCATTTTTTCAGCCCAGAACTCACAACCGGTGTCCTTTTCTTTCCTCATCTGGACATATCAGGCGTCGCTTGCCATAGTGGTCTTTCTCTCCGTCATCCTGGGAGTGGTCGCAGGCATCCTGGTATCCTTTTTCCTGCGCCTCTCACGAAAAAAGAAAACACCCGCCGGAACGGGTCCGCAAGCGGCCCCGGGGATGACCGGAAAGGCCGAAACAAGACAGTAAAGCGGAGAGACGGGTAAAGGGTGAGGAGTGAATGATGGACGAAATTGAAATCAAGGAAAAGGGACTCTCTTTTGAGTTCCGGCAATGCATCAGCATCATCAAATCGACGGGCAAAAAGGCCGCCAATCTGATGGAGTTGCGGGAGATAATCGCCGCCGTAAGTGACGACTCGATATTTCACCATACCTACCAGTATTTTCTGAAGGAACACATCCTCGAATATACCAACGATTTCGCGCAATGGGCCGGAGAAAGCCTGGAGGAGCGGGCGCTTGCCGAACAGCTCTCCAATATCGACTCCTACTCCTGCAAAACGATCTCCGATCTTCGCGCCGCCCTGGTCGGCGTCATCGACTCCTACCTGGAGAGCTTTCCCGAGCCCCGCGACGCCTTGCCCGGAGACGAGTTCTTCTTCAACGAAACGATCACTTTTGTCTTTCCCGTCGGCGTATGGGCCAAAAACCTGGCCGAATTTCTCATCGCGCTGAAATTTATAGACCGCGGCTGTATTTACTATCATTTCTACGAGGCACGCATGCGCGTCACGGCAGGGACGGACGACTTTTCGCGCTGGCTGGAGGACAGCCTCCTGAAGACAGAACTGGCGAAAAAGATACGGGCCATCGACCCTTTCATGCACACCACGGAGGAGATACGGACTCACATTTCCGGGATGATCATGGAAGAGGTCAGCAGCGACATGGAAATGGCGGGGGTGCGTTCATGATAGAATCATACACGGGTATCGCGCCCAGGGGAGACCTTCTCCTCCTGAGAAAACTTGCCGACAACCTTGCGGGAAAGACGTTTCTCCACGTTAATTCAACACGGGAGGGCGGAGGCGTCGCCGAGATACTGCAAAGGATGATCCCCATCATGTTAAGCCTCGGGATCAAGGCTCGCTGGGAGATTATCACGGGTGATGACAGGTTCTTCGACATGACGAAAAAGGTCCACAACGCCCTTCAGGGGAATACCGAGTTTATAGACGATGACATGTGGGAGCACCATTTCAAGATCAACGAGACGAATGCCGCGGGCATGGACCTCAATGCCGACGCCGTGCTCATCCACGACCCCCAACCTGTTCCGCTTGTCACTTTCCGCAAGGAAAGTGTCTGGATCTGGCGCTGTCATATCGACGTTTCCAATCCGCAGCAGGACGTCGTCAAGCGGATAGGAGCATACGCGGCAAAATTTGACGCGGCGATCTATTCCGTTTCCCGTTTTGCCGGCGCTATGAGCGGCAATGAATTCATCATACCCCCGTCGATCGACCCGCTTTCCACCAAAAACAGGGATCTCAGCAATGATGAGATAACCGAGACGGCGGACAGGCTCGGCATACCCCGGGACAGACCGGTTATTCTCCAGGTCTCCCGCTTCGACAAGTTCAAGGACCCCACCGGAGTCATTATGGCTTACAGGATGGTAAAAAAATACAACGACTGCGTCCTCGTGCTGGCCGGGAGCCCTGCAGCGGATGACCCTGAAGGCGCCGAGGTCCTCAACGAGGTTCGGGAATTTGCATCAAACGATCCCGATATCCACATCCTTCTGTTGCCGCCTTTCAGTGACAAGGACATCAACGCCCTGCAAAGGATCGCTACCGTCATCCTCCAGAAATCGCTCAAGGAAGGTTTCGGTCTTACCGTCGCGGAGGGCATGTGGAAAGGCAAACCAGTTATTGGAGGAGCGGCGGGTGGTATTCCTTTGCAGATCGTCCACGGGGTGACGGGCTTTCTCGTCCATTCCATAGAGGGAGCGGCCTTCAGGATACGGCAGCTCCTTAACAACACCCCGATGGCTCAGCAGATGGGGGAGCGCGCCCGCGAATATGTCCGTCAGAATTTCCTCATTACGAGACAGATACGGGACTACCTTGCTGTATGGCACACCCTGTCGTCACAGGGAGGAAGCCTTATAGAGCTGTAATGAGAGACAGGTCATGGGTGACGGGATGCTTTCCCATGACCTGTCTCTCAAAACTCATGAGCTGTCTTTCTGCTATACTGGATAATATATGAATGATCTGATAGACACCAGTGCCGGGCACATCGGTGCCCTGCCATTGCCCGACGGCTCGACATTTTTTCGGGTCTGGGCGCCTTTTGCCGGGACGATATCGGTTGAGCTGGGCCAGGGTTCCGACAGACGGATCGCGCCTCTCGTGCGCTCGGGACCTGATTATTTTGAAGGAAAACTGGAATCCGCCGGAGACGGCGATCTTTACCGGTACATCGTTGACGAACATGAGGCATTCCCCGATCCCGCGTCACGGTCTCAACCCCGGGGAGTGCATGGTCCGTCGAGGATCGTCGATCACTCCTTTTTCCCATGGACTGACGGCGGCTGGCAGGGCATTCCCGTCGAAGAATACACTATGTACGAGCTTCACGTGGGCACTTTCACCGGGGAGGGAACCTTTCAAGCCATTGCAGGGTGTCTTGATTATTTTAAGGAACTGGGCATCAATGCCGTCGAACTCATGCCTGTCGGACAGTTTCCCGGAGGCAGAAACTGGGGCTACGACGGTGTCTTCCCCTTCGCACCCCAGAACACCTATGGCGGACCGGCCGGGCTCAAGGAAATGATCAACGCGTGTCACGAACATGGCATTGCCGTCATCCTTGACGTTGTCTACAACCACCTGGGACCCGAAGGCAATTATCTTGCGAAATTCGGGCCATATTTCACGAACCGTTACCGCACCCCCTGGGGAGATGCGATCAATTTCGACGGGCCCATGAGCGACGAAGTGCGGCATTACTTTATCGAAAACGCATTGGACTGGTTCACACATTACCATGTCGACGCGCTCAGGCTGGATGCTGTTCACGGGATTTACGATTTCAGCGCCCGGACTTTTCTCCAGGAACTTGCAGAAACGGTGAAGTCAGCAAACAACGGCAACCGCGCAGCCTACCTCATTGCAGAAAGCGATCTCAACGACATCCGCGTGATAACGCCTCAGGACTGCGGAGGTATAGGCCTTCATGCCCAGTGGAATGACGATTTTCATCACGCCCTCCATACACTCCTTACAGCGGAGCGAAGCGGGTACTACATGGATTTCGGCTCCATCGGGGACCTGGCGAAAAGCTTTTCCGAAGGCTACGTGTTCACAGGGCAGTTCTCCTCATATCGCCGGAGAAAACACGGCAGTCACTCGAAACACAGACCTCCGACGCAATTCGTAGTGTTTTCCCAGAACCACGACCAGGCGGGCAACAGGCCCCTGGGCGAGCGCCTTTCCGGTCTCGTCTGTCCTGACAGGCTTAAAATGGCCGCGACCGCCGTGGTGTTGTCACCCTCCATCCCCCTTCTGTTTATGGGAGAGGAGTATGGTGAGACAGCACCTTTTCTGTATTTTGTAAGTCATGGAGACAAGGACCTCATCGAGGCCGTGAGAACGGGAAGAGCCGAAGAATTCGCCGCTTTCGATCCTGGTCGTGACGTGGCGGACCCGCAGGCCGAGGAGACATTCATTCGATCGAGAATCAACCGGGAGTTGCGGTTTGAAGAGCATCACGATCTCATTTTCGGGTTCTACAAACACCTTTGCGCGCTGCGTAGTTCTCTTAAGCCCTGGGATATGAAGCAGCATCGGCCTGACGTAACATACCGGCACGACCGGCCCGTACTCTGTGTGACGATACCTCTTCTCGCCGGCGATATTGCCTGCTTCTTCAATTTCAGCGCGGAGGAGGCGAGGGTCGTCTCACCGTTTCATGATGGTACATGGGCGGTGATAGCCGACACGTTTTCAAAACAATGGGGCGGAACCGGTGAAAAGGCCCCGGCAATCGTCAGCGCGGCAGAGAGCACCCCGGTCTCTCTGGGCCCCTGGAATGCGGTGGTCTACCGGAAGGAAGAGCTTTGCCGGAGCTTCGGAGGAAATAGATCGTGACAGGACCCACTATGAATCTCCGCATACCTCTTTCTACGTACAGGGTCCAATTGAACCGGAATTTCCGATTCACACAAGCCGCGAAAATAATCCCCTATCTCCGGGAACTGGGAATCACCGACCTTTATGCCTCTCCCTATTTCGCTGCACGCTCGGGCAGCCTTCACGGATACGATATAACGGACCCGACGAGGATCAATGCCGAAATAGGCACGGACGAAGACTACGATCTCTTCACGAAAGCCCTGAAAGAACACGATATGGGACAAATCCTCGACATCGTACCCAACCACATGTGCATCGACAGTGGCAACCGATACTGGATGGATCTCCTCGAAAACGGGCCGGCTTCGTCCTGCAGCGCGTTTTTTGACATCGATTGGAACCCCGTCAAGAAAGAGCTGCGCGACAAGGTGCTCCTGCCCTTTCTCGGCGACCAGTACGGCGTTGCACTTGAAAAAAAGGATATACAGCTGACATACAGGGACGGTTCCTTCTTCATTCACGTCTACGACACTACCTTGCCGATCCTCCCGGAAACATACGCCGATATCCTCTCCTGGAAGATAGAGGACCTCCAGGCAAAAGAAAGGGAGCCGGGCGGAAGTTACGATGAACTCCTCAGCATCGTCACGTCCGCGGGAAAACTCCCGGCATGTCTCGATACGGACCCCGAGATGGTCGCCGAGCGACACCGGGAAAAAGAGATCATAAAAAAACGGCTTAACGAGGTTTATCGAAATGATCCCGAAATAAGGGCCTTCGTGGACAGGAACGTCGAGGTCTTCAACGGGACCTCCGGCGAGTCCAAGAGCTTCGATCTTCTCGATGACCTCCTCTCAAAACAGATCTATCGCCTGTCGTACTGGCAGGTGGCCACCGAAGAAATCAATTACCGGAGGTTTTTCGATATCAACAGCCTTGCGGCGATCAGGGTGGAAGACCCCGGGGTCTTCGAGGAAACGCATCGTCTTATCTTCGAGCTTATCGAAGCGGGAAAGGTGACGGGCCTGAGGGTCGACCATCCCGACGGTCTGTACGACCCCTCGGAGTATTTCGACCGGCTTCAGCGCAAGTGCTTCGCAATAGCCATGAAGTCCCACGTGGAGGAAGTCAGGGAAAATGTCCGGCTCCCTTATGGAAAAAGCTACATCGAAAATGCCATCTCGGAACGCTATGACGAGGCCCGTAAGACACAGAAAAACTTCAAACCTTTCTATATAGTAGCCGAAAAAATACTCGGCAGGGGCGAGGTTATGCCCGCCGAATGGCCATTGTTCAGCACCACCGGATATGTCTTTCTCAATTCCCTGAGCGGACTCTTTGTGGACAGCCAGAACTCGAAGGCCTTCGATGCCATTTACAGAAGGTTTACCCGGATACAGTCGGATTTCCAGGAGATCCTGTACGAGAACAAGAAGCTCGTAATGGGGGTAGCCATGTCAAGCGAGATCAACACGCTGGGACATCGTCTGAACATGATCACCGAAAGGAACCGCCAGACCCGCGATTTTACCCTCAACAGCCTGGTCAAGGCGATCATTGAGGTCATTGCCTGTTTTCCCGTCTACAGGACATATATCAACGGGCCGGATGTCAGGGAGAGGGACAGGCACTACATTGAACTTGCTATCTCCCGGGCTATCAGAAGAAATCCGGTTCTGAATGAATCCATTTTTCTCTTCATGAAGAACGTCCTTCTTTTGGGATTCCATACTGACATGGATGATGAAGAAAAGGCGGCATGGCTCAATTTCACGATGAAATTCCAGCAGATAACCGGTCCCGTCATGGCAAAGGGCGTGGAGGATACGGCGTTCTACGTCTATAACCGGCTCGTATCCCTGAACGAGGTGGGCGGCAGCCCGGACCATTTCGGCACCCTCCCCGATACCTTTCACGGGCAGAATATCGAGCGGATCAAGAATTGGCCCTGTGCCCTCATCGCTTCCTCAACCCATGACACAAAGAGGAGCGAGGACGTCCGGGCCCGGATCAACGTCTTGTCCGAAATTCCCGGTGCGTGGAGGGAACATGTGATCCTCTGGGCAAAACTGAACAAAAGAAAAAAGATCATCATCAACAATCGCCAGGCACCTGATAGAAACGAAGAATACCTTCTGTATCAGACGCTCATCGGTACCTGGCCCCTGGAAAACCTGAACGACGAAGAGTACGAAGCATACAAGGTGCGGATCAAGGAATATATGGTCAAGGCGATCAAAGAGGCGAAGGTCAATACCAGCTGGATCAACACCGACAGGATGTACGAAGAGGCATTGACGATCTTTGTGGACGCCATTCTCGACAGGAAACGGAACAACCCCTTTCTGGACGACTTCATACCCTTCCAGAAAGCAATCTCCCTTTGCGGGATGTACGCTTCATCGGCCCAAACCCTTCTGAAGATATGTTCCCCCGGCATCCCCGATTTTTACCAGGGAACGGAACTGTGGGACTTCAGCCTCGTCGACCCCGACAACAGAATGCCTGTCGATTACGACCTTCGCATGAGTATACTGGAACGAATAAAGAAGGATCTCAGCCACAAAAATACGTTGGACTACGCGAAAGAATTGACAAGCTCGATGGAAGACGGCAGAATAAAGCTATATATAACATACAGGACCCTTAAGCTTCGCAGCGAAATACGGGAACTTTTCGAAAAAGGTGAATACATACCATTGGAAGTGTCGGGGGCCCGGTCAGGACAAGTCATAGCGTTTGCGCGCCGTTTCCTCACCATAATGATCATAGTGGTCGTTCCGAGGTTCCTTGCAAAGATATTGTCTTCACCGGACTCGACCTTCAGCGGAATGTGGGAAGACACAACGGTCATAGTGCCTGAGGGTCCCGACGATAGCATCTACAGAAACGTTTTTACGGGAGAAGAGTACAAAAGGTCCTCGTGGCAGGCCTCTTCGGGCCTTGCCTGTTCCGGACTCTTCCGAAATTTCCCCGTGGCGCTTCTCGAAACAGGTTATTGATCAATTAAGAAGGAGCGTGGTAGATCATGGCACAGGTCCTTGCAATGATTCTCGCAGGCGGCAGGGTTGGCGAGCTGGACGTACTTACCTTTTTCAGGCCCAAATCGGTCCTCCCATACGGGGGGCTTTATCGGGTCATCGATTTTCCTATGAGCAATCTCATGCATTCAGACATCGAGAACGTGGGTATTCTATCACAATACAGGCCTTTCGAACTGATCAGCCACATTGCCAACGGAGAACCCTGGGACATGACGGGAAGGCAGCGATGTGCCGTAATACTCCCCCCCTTTCAGGGCCGGGGGGCCTCCGACTGGTACAAGGGTACAGCTGATGCCGTCTACCAGAACATCGACTTCATACGTCTCAACGACCCCGAGATCGTCGTCGTCCTATCGGGCGACCATATCTACCGCATGGATTATCGCAAACTCATCGAGTTCCATCTTGAAAAGAACGCCGATCTGACAGTGGCTTTCACCAGGGTCTCCCCCGAGGGATCGTCCCGGTTCGGGCTGGCCTCCATTGACGAGGAAGACCCCCGTGGGGGAAGGCTCATGGAATACCGGGAAAAACCGAAGAATTCGCAACTGGAATGGGCATCACTGACGATCTACGTTTTCAGGACCGAGCTTCTTGTTGCAACTCTCAAGGAAAACGCGACCAGTCCCTCTCATGAGTTCGGCAAGGACATCATCCCCATGCTCATGCAGAAACACAGGGTCTACGGATACAAGCACAGCGGTTACTGGGGATATACCCGCACCGTACAGGAATACTACCGCACGAGTATGGACCTCCTCGGCAGCAGGCCGAAGGTGGACATACGCTCGTGGGAACTAAGGACCAATATGTCCGACAGTCATATCCGCGACCGGCAGCCAGCCTTTGTGGGCCCCCTGGCCAGTCTTGAAGACGTATTCCTCCACTGTGGCTGTTCCATCAGGGGCCGCGTGGCACGTTCCATCCTATTCCCCGGAGTAACAGTGGAGGAAGGCGCCGTCGTCGAGGACTCCATCCTGTTCTTTGACTCCACCGTCCGCAGGGGGGCCGTATTGACGCACACCGTCGCGGACACGGGCTGTGTGATCTCGGAAGACGCCGATGTCGGAGACCCCGGGGATGCCCTGACGGTCATAGGCATGGAAACGATCATCCCCGAAAAGGTCCGCATCCGGGGAGGGGTTACGATCCACCCCAAACTCAAGACAGGCTCCTTTTCAAAGAAAGAGTACCTCGGAGGGGAGGTGGTACAATGAGAGGCCCGGCGGCAATCCTGTTGGCAGGCGGTGTCGGAAGCAGACTCAATATCCTTGTCCGGCACAGGGCAAAACCCGCTGTCCCCTTCGGCGGAATATACCGGATAATCGACTTCACCCTGAGCAATATCGGCAATTCCGGCGTGACTAACGTGGCGGTCCTTACCCAGTACAAACCGCTTTCCCTCATGGACCATATCGGTGACGGCTCTTCCTGGGACCTGTCGGGCCGTTCCCGCAGAGTCAAGATCTTCCCCCCCAAGACCGGGGAAGAGGACTGGGACTGGTACCGGGGAACCGCTGATGCCGTGCGGCAGAATATTTCCTTCGTCATGTCGGCACAGAGCGATGAGATCATGATACTGTCGGGAGACCACGTATATCACATGGACTATCGGCTGATGGTCTCCTTTCACCGGGCAAAAAAGGCCCGTGTCACCATTGCCACCATCCCTGTGCCCTGGGAGGAGACACACCAGTTCGGGACTGCCATCATCGACGGCGACAGCAGGATAACACAGTGGGAGGAAAAGTCACCTCGGGCAAAGTCCAACCTGGCGTCTATGGGGATCTATGTCTTTGACAGAGAATACCTGATTTCGCTTCTCACCGAGTCGAAAGAGGACGATTTCGGCCACCACATCATCCCCAGAGCGCTCAAGGAAAAGGTGGTCTACGCCTATCCCTTCGACGGGTACTGGCGCGACGTCGGTACAGTTCAGGCTTACTGGGATGCCAACATGGACCTCCTGGAGTCTTCATCGGGGATTGACCCCGGATCATGGAAAACGATGACCAATATATACTCCGCCGGGCCGGCCTTCGACAGACCCCCTGTCCTGGTGTCCTCCGTGGCCCGGGTAAGACGGTCCATCATATCCCCCGGCTGCACCATCGAGGGACAGGTGGAAAACTGCGTACTCTCTCCCGGTGTAATCGTGGAACGCGGGGCCAGCGTCCGGGATTCCATCATCATGCATGACTGCCGCATATGCGAGGGTGTCGAGATAGAGCGGTCCATTATTGATAAAGAGGTGGTGGTGGGAGCACACACTACGGTCGGTCGCGGAGACCCGAAGACGGTAAACGTCACCCACCCGGAACATCTCTATTCAGGTCTTACCGTCATCGGAAAGCGAACGATCATCCCCGGGGGGATCACGATAGGGACAAACTGCATCATCGATCCCTTGCTCGAACCCGGGACCGTCTTTCCGAAGGAAGTGAAAAGCGGGATGACTGTTAGCGGGAGTTAGAGACCCGGAGACGTCATGGAGGAGACCATAATTCAAAGAGAGGATGTCAGGGCAAAGGTAGCCGAGATCGGGCAGGCCGATATCCTGGTGGGTATCCCGAGCTACAACAACGCCCGGTCAATAGGGCATGTGGTCAGGGCGGTGCAGGCTGGCCTTGCCAAGTATTTCCCCGACACGAAGACGGTGCTCGTCAACTCCGACGGGGGCTCCACGGATGGTACGATGGATGTTGTCCACGATACGACCATCGACGATTTTCGGTCGATCCTCCTTTCCCACAGGGTGGCATCCTTTTCGAAAATCGC
>DNYO01000317.1:0-4956 GCA_003506795.1 Deltaproteobacteria bacterium | reverse complement strand
CCGCTCTACCATCGCCATAAATACGACGGAACGATCACGAACAGCATCGTCTATCCTCTCACGAGAGCGCTTTACGGAAAGAAAGTGCGCCAGCCGATAGGCGGTGACTTCGGCTTTTCCGGGAAGCTGGCAGGATTCTATCTCACCAAGGACGTATGGGAAACCGATGTGGCACGCTACGGTATCGACATCTGGATGACGACAACGGCCATTGCCAACAATTTTCGCGTCTGCCAGGCCTTTCTGGGGGCAAAGATCCACGATGCAAAGGACCCGGGGGCGGACCTCAGCGCCATGCTCTACCAGGTTGTCGGGGCGACCTTCGGTCTCATGGAGGAGTACGCGCAGACATGGAAGCAGGCCAGGACATCCGAGGAAGTGCCCGTCTTCGGGTTCCAGTACGAAGTGGGACTCGAGCCGGTCCATGTCAATATCCAGAGAATGATCGACAAGTTCACCCTTGGCGCTCAGGAACTGGCCGTTGTCTGGGAAAGGATCCTTCCGGGAAAGACCCTCGACTTCTTAAGAAGACTGGCCGAGACACCTGGGGACGGATTCCACATGCCCGACAGCCTGTGGGTCGACATAATATACAGCTTCGCCCTCGCCGCTCACCAGAACATACTCAACAAGGAACATCTCCTCAAATCCGTGACCCCGTTATACATCGGGCGCACGGCGTCATTCGTCATCGAGGCATGGGAAAGCAGCGGGCCTGAGGTGGAAGAAAAGATCGAGAACCTCTGCAGGGAATACGAGAAGAACAAACCATCCTTCTCGGACCGCTGGGAGTAATACAAAAGGGGGTTTTATATGAATTTTCTTCAGAGGATTATCATAGATCCCTTCGAGAGTTTCTATGAGAGGTTCCTGACGTTTATGCCCTATTTTCTCACCTCGCTGGCACTTCTCATCGTCGGCATCGTCCTCGGAGGTCTCTTGAGGATGATCTTTCTGAGGATATTCCGCGCCGTCAACCTGGACAGGGCGGCCGAACGCCTCGGCCTTTTCGAGATGCTCGTGAGGGGCGGCATAAGAGAATCCCTGTCGGCCTTTATTGCCAGAATCATCGGATGGCTGACTTTCTTCACCTTTGCCGTGGTTGCCTTGCAGACGTTGAAAATACCGACGGTAGAGCAGCTTCTCGAACGCTTCTTTCTCTATCTGCCGAGCGTCTTCACAGCGGCAGTGATTCTCCTTTTCGGCTATATTTTCAGCAATTTTTTTGGACGGGCCGCCCTGATTGCCTCTGTCAACGCGGGGCTTAAGCAGGCAGGTATGGTGGGCAGGTTCGTGAAACTTACCGTTTTCGTCCTTTCGGCCACGATGGCACTGGAACAACTCGGCATCGGACGGGATACCGTGCTTATAGCTTTCGCGATCCTCTTCGGAGGGATAGTCCTTGCCCTTGCGATTGCCTTTGGCTTCGGTGGCAAGGATATAGCCAAGAACTACCTGGAAAGAAACGTTCACGAAGGGAGGGAAGAGGAAGAAACGCGCGACGATATCCACCATCTGTAAGGATGCTGAACGCGGGACGCACGATTTCCTGGTCCCCGGTCCCTGATCCCCGGTCCCTTCCGCTTGACAGGGATCTGAAAATTCTGTTTCTATTTGAAAAATACAATAACATGGAGATATCAGGCCGATGATCGAGTTCAAAACCATCGAGTCGGAGAGCACCTTTCTCGATCCGCGAAAGGGGTTCTCCCCCGCCACCGTCCGCTTCCAGGTACGTGTCGATCCCCTCACGGGAAGGACCTGCCACTTTTCCCACTTTGGCGCCATCAAGCCGCAAAAGCTTGACCTTCCCGCCTACCTGAACCCTGAGGTCAAGGGTTTTTGCCCCTTTTGCGGTCAGCATCGCGAAAAGGCCACACCGAAATTTACCCCCGATATCGTTCCTGAGGGCAGGCTCACACGCGGTGAGGCATTACTCATACCCAATCTCTTTCCCTACGACATCCACAGCGGTGTCGTCGTCATGACCGACGACCACGTGGTCGGGCTTCAGGACTTTACGAAAGACACGCTTGCGGACTCTTTTTCCCTGGGCACCGATTTCCTGCGCCGTATAGCCGACGCGGACACGTCTTTACCCTACCATCTCATGACCTGGAATTACATGCCGCCTTCCGGCGGAGGCCTCGTCCATCCTCATCAGCAGTATTTTGCGACGGCCTTCCCCGGCAACCAGTTCATGGACGAACTGGCGGCATCGCGACGCTTTTACGCGCGGCACGGGCAGAATTACTGGCGGACGCTTATAGACCGGGAAGCGGACGACGACAGAAGGTATATCGGCAGAACGGGAAGAGGACACTGGCTCGTCCCCTTTACATGTCTCGGGATGCTCGGGGACATCCTCTGCATTTTCCCCGATGTCTTTTCCATTCACGATCTTTCCGAGGAACACATCGAGGGCCTCGTCGCCGGGCTTGAGAAGGTCTTCCGCTTCTATCGCGAAGCTGGCGTATTCAGCTTCAATGCGTCGCTTTCCCTTGGTCCGGCAAACCAGGGGTATTTCAACTCCTGCTTCCGGATCGTCCCCCGGACATTCCTGAACATGCGTGACTTCGCCCCGGACCTGAACTTCTTCCAGGCCATCCTCTCGGAACCCATCTGCGTGGTCCTGCCGGAAGATCTGTGCAAAGACGTGAAACCGTATTTNNTTGCATCATCATAAACCTATGCTATAGTTTTTGTATGAATCTCCTTGAGCTGGTCACAAAAAACAGGAGTCACCGGCGCTTCCAGCAAAGCGAGCCGATAAGTATGGAACAGCTCAGAAGCCTCGTCGAACTCGCCCGGCTTTCTCCAACGGCCGGGAACCTCCAGCCCTTGAAATTCATCCTCTCAAACGATGCCGCCCGCAACGAAACCATCTTTTCCTGCCTTGTCTGGGAAAGCTATATCAAAAATTCGCCCGGGCCCGGTGAAGGCAGACGGCCGGCGGGCTATATCGTAATACTGGGCGACACGTCCATTACAACGGACTTCTCGTTCAACCACGGCATCGCCGCACAGAGCATACTGCTCGGGGCAACCGAGATGGGTTTCGGCGGGTACATGTTTGCGCACATCGAACGGGACAGGCTGGCCTCCCTCATCGGCATACCCGATCGTTACGAGATACTGGCTGTCGTAGCGCTGGGCGTCCCCAGGGAACGGGCGGTCGTCACGGAGGCAAAAAACGGCGATGTTGCCTATTGGCGTGACATCAACAAGGTCCACCACGTCCCCAAACGCGCCCTCAGCGAGATCATACTGGAGCTGTAAAGGCGGTTTCGGGTACGGGGGCCTCACGTGGGGTTTTCAAATCTCTTGTACGGCGGGTGATATGACTATATTGGAACTTGTTACACGAAGCAGGAGTTACCGGCGTTTCCATCAGAATCAGGCGATCAGCATGCAGCAGCTCAAGAGCCTCGTCGAACTTGCCCGGCTTTCACCGTCCGCCAGGAACCTTCAACCTTTGAAATTTATTCTTTCCCATGAGGCCCGCAAAAACGCCGTCATATTCTCCTGTCTCGCCTGGGCCGGCTACCTGAAAGACTGGCCGGGCCCCGAGGAAGGCGAAAGACCCGCGGGTTATATCATCGTCCTCGGCGACACATCGCTTGCGAAGGACTTCGGATGTGATCACGGAATCGCCGCACAGAGTATACTCCTCGGTGCGGTGCAGATGGGCCTCGGCGGCTGCATGCTCTCCAATATCCAGCGGGACCGCCTCAGAGACCTTCTCAAGATACCCGAGCAATACCAGATCCTGCTGGCCATCGCGCTGGGGGTGCCTAAGGAACAGGTCGTCCTCACCGACGTGAAGGACGGCGATATCAAGTACTGGCGCGATGCCGACAAGGTCCACCACGTACCGAAACGCCCCCTCGACGAGATAATAGTGGAAAGGTAAGAAGACGGGTAATNNATGCGGATGCATGGGGGAAGACTTTTTTGGTCCTTTGACATCAGGTCCGAAAGGGCGATACATTAACCCTGAAAGGAGTCATTATGACCATGAACATTCGTATCATCGCCGGCGCGGTTGTTGTCGAGGCCGAGCTTGAGACTACACCCTGCGGCAAGGCGATAGCCGCTGTGCTGCCCATAACGGCCTCCCCGAACGAATGGGGTGATGAGTTCTACTTCCAGGTACCCGTCCATATGCCCCTCGACGATACGGCGACACGGGCGGTGAAGACGGGCGATATCGGGTACTGGCCGCCGGGAGACGCCATCGCTATTTTCTTCGGGCCTACGCCGCTTAGCAGCGGGTCTGACCCCGTCCCGGCAAGCGAGGTCAATGTAATCGGCAGGATCACCACAGACCCGACGGCCCTGAAAAAAGCAAAAGGCACCTCCTCAATCAGGATCGAACAGACAGTGCGATGAATGAATGTCCCTCGGGGTATACTATCGTCCTTTCCCGGGAAATCGATGAATCGGAATAAATTGTCGCATAATGAAAATGAAAGGGATCGCGGAAACCATGCCGGGCGATGAAATAGAAAGCATTCGTTTCAGACAGATGGTGCGCCCTCTGAAGACAGCCTTTTCGACAGCGCTGGGGCATAAGAACAACATGCAAAGCGTCATCGTGGAAGCGCGCCTCAACGACGGGTCGAAAGGACGTGGGGAATGTGCGACCAGTTTCGTCCTCCCCCACGAAACCCCCGAAAGGATAAAGAGGATCCTCGGTGAAGAAGGTCCCCGCCTGAGAGGCAAGAAAGCGGGGGATTTTCCGGGGACCGTGAGCGCGCTGCGCGAAAAATATCCATCCTGCCCCATGACCGTGTCCGGGTTGGAGATTGCCCTCTTCCGGGCATGGCTCGCCCACACCGGCAGACCGGAGAGCCTCTGGTTCGGCGGGGCATTGAGCCGGATTGAAACGGACATTACCATACCCCACACAACCGACGAGAACATCCTTCGCCCATGGGTCGGCCGGGCAGCACG
>DNYO01000079.1 GCA_003506795.1 Deltaproteobacteria bacterium | reverse complement strand
TGGTGCTTTCCTTGCCGGTATGATAATTTCCGAATCGGAGTATGCCGCGCAGGCCGTTTCCGACGTCCTGCCCTTCAAGGAAAGCTTTACCGGACTTTTCTTCATATCCGTCGGCATGCTTCTCGACCTGGGCGTGCTCACAGGCAATGTGGGCGGTGTATCGGCCATGGTGCTGATAATTGTGCTTCTTAAAGTGGCCGTAATCACCTTCGCAAGCATGGCCCTCGGGAATTCGTTGAAAAACTCCCTCACGGCGGGTCTCTACCTGTTTCAGATCGGCGAATTTTCCTTCATCCTGGCCCTTGAAGGAAAACAACAGGGGCTTTTGACGGAAAACCTTTACCAGGCGTTCCTGTCGGCCTCGATCATCACCATGATCATGACACCTTTTCTCATCAGGGGCTCGTCATCCATAGCAGAGTGGATAGCGAAGAAAACCCCTCTTCGTTTTATCGAAAGAAAAAAACGGCGGGCAGACCGCGAGCGTTATCCCACGAGCATCAGCGACCACGTCATCATCATCGGATTCGGCCTCAACGGGGGGAATCTGGCACGGGTACTGCGCTCCATGAACATCCCTTATGTGGCACTGGAGCTGAACAGCAGAACCGTCCGGGCTGCCAGGCGAAAAAGAGAACCCATCTATTATGGAGACGGCACGAGTGTGGAGATCATGCACAAGGTGGGGATAAAGAATGCAAGCGTCCTTGTCGTGGCGATCAGCGACGCCGCGTCAACGAGAAGGATCGTCCAGCTTGCTCGCTCCACAAATCCTGACCTTTATATTATCGCGCGCACCAAATACGTGGCAGAGGTTGAACAACTGAAGAGTCTCGGTGCCAACGACGTCATTCCGGAAGAATTCGAAACGTCCGTGGAGATATTTTCAAAAGTACTTCACCGGATGCAGGTCCCTGTCAACGATATCAGGGAACATATTGACAAGATACGGCAGGACAATTACCTCGCGCTGCGGGCGGTAAAACTGCCCAGAAGGTATCTGGTGGAGCGTGAGGACATTTTAAAGAATATAGCCATAGAAACCTACCGGATCAGGGCCGGTTCCATCGCTGATGAAAAAACTCTGAGCGATCTGGACCTCCGTTCAAAGACAGGGGTAACGGTGATAGGCATCGAACGCGCCGGCGAAGTCCACAGGATGCCTTCAGCGACGCTGCGCCTCATGGCGGACGACGTCCTGCTGTTCATCGGCAAGCGCTCGGATATAGACTGTGCAGTCGATTATCTTGGCTTAAATGAAGTTGAACCCCCTCAGTTAATAAGAAAGGACATGTGAACGTATGAATCCCTTTTTAGCCGCCATTATGGGAACGCTTCTGCATTTGAAACGGAAGTGCCCTAAATGCAAACGCGAGCAGGTGGTAAAGGCTAGCGAGAAACAGAAGACAGTTGTATGCAAATTCTGCGGAGCAAAGATACCACCCAAAAGAATCGATCAGGAATAGTTTCGTGTTTCGGTGGTTTGTTCTCCTCCCTTGACTTGTTATGAGCATATGCTTATAATAGTAACATGTCGCGCCCGAAAAAATGCAGATGCGTCTGCTGCAAGCTGGAGTCGGATTATTTTAAGCCCCGAGGCATTCCTCTTAGCGGTCTCGATGAGGTCAACCTCGAGATAGATGAGCTGGAGGCGCTCCGGCTTGCGGACTACGAAGGGCTTTACCAGCAGGAAGCAGCGGAACGGATGAATGTTTCGCGGGCGACTTTCGGCAGGATAGTTGAGGCCGCGCATCGCAAGGTCGCTGACGCGATCCTTCATGGCAAGGCACTGAAGATAGAATAGAAAGAAACACCAGGAGGAGATTTATGAAGATATGTTTTGCGGTTTCGAAAGACGAGGGTATTGAAAGCACGGTATTCGGTCATTTTGGGTCGGCACCGGCCTTTGTCGTAGTAGACACGGACAAAGACGATGTTTCGGCCATTGTGAATCGCGATGTCAATCATGTTCACGGGGCATGCAACCCGATACAGGCGATCGGCGGTACGAAGGTGGATGCCGTGGTGGTGGGGGGCATTGGAGCCGGCGCCCTGACGAGGCTCAACGCCGAAGGTATAAAAGTCTTCAAGGCAGTTCAGGACACTATCAAGGATAACCTTGCTCTTTTTCACCAGGACAAACTGCCCGAGCTGACCATGATCCATACGTGCGCCGGGCACGCCGGCGGATGCGGCCATTCGCATTAAGGAGATAAACATGCCGATCTTTGAATATAAATGTGAAGATTGCGGAGCCATCAGCGAATTTATCGTTTTTTCCGCAGACGAGGAAGTGGCCTGCAGGTCATGCAGTGGTACGAGACTGACAAAACTGATGTCCGCCCATAATACTTCCGGGTCCTCCGGCCCGACATCGATGCCCGGTTTTGGCGGGTGTTGCGGGTCGCCCGGCTCGTGCGGCAGCCCGGGCGGCTGCTGTTCGGGATAACATCTCCGCCGCTGCCTGATCGGAAGGTTGTCCTGGCCTGCCGGAGTATCCTCCGGCTTCAGCTGTGCATTTGACAGGAGCCGGCTTTCAGGCCTTCCCCGTCTCTTCAACGAATTTCAGGACTTTTTCCTTTATTGCATCGCGCAGGCGGCGGGCTTTTTCCAGCTTTTCCTCAGGCGTACCCATGAATGAGGCCGGGTCTTCGAAACTCCAGTGGATCGTCTCGGTCCGTATCCCGGGAAAGATCGGGCACATCTCGGCGCTCGCCTCGTCGCATACAGTGATAACGTACGAGAACAACTCCCCGTTCTTATACTTTTCGAAGACGCTTTTTGTTTTGTTGTGTGATATGTCAATGCCGGCCTCCTTCATCACCTCCACCGCAAGAGAATTGAGGGCGCCCGGCTCCATCCCCGCGCTCTCGGCCTGATACCGGTCTCCGGCCAGAGTATTGAGAAAGGCCTCCGCCATCTGACTTCTGGCGCTGTTGTGTACGCAGACAAAAAGAACTTTTATCCTCGACATTTTCACACCTCCTTCCTCACTTTTAATGCATTTCCACCGATTTTACAATCAGCACTCCCCGCCAAAGATCGCCAAAACCCCGCATACGATCCGGGGTCATTTATCGACATCACGCCGGTCCAGGTGATCGGGAAATTTTTGTGGTTGAAGTCTCTTCTGGAAAAATTGTAATGTTCGAGGTAATCTATTCACACTATAGAGAGGGTCACATGAGAAGACTGATTTTCCGGTCTGAGGGGTAATCGGCAATGACTACAGCGATAAAAAGATATGCCATCACAACGGTCAGCGCTCTCTTTCTGTTGTTGACTTTCATGCAGGTCACGTCTATAAAAGGCCATTGTGCCGAAACCGCCATGCCTTCTTTCGGCGACGGCAAAACCAACGTCCGGCTGTATACGGACTATTTCTGTCCTCCCTGCAGGCAGATGGAACCGGATATCGAACCTCTCCTCAAGGAACTGGTCAGAGAAAAGGTCATTACCCTCACCTTTGTCGATACACCCTTCTACAGGCATTCCTCTCTTTACGTAAGGTATTTTCTGTACGCCATCAATGAGAAGAAAGACCTCGAACACACCCTTTACGTTAGACGGTCTCTCATCGAGGCGGCGAAGAAAGGACTCGATAGTGCACAAAAACTGGAGGCTTTTCTGAAGGAGAAGAAGATTACCCTCAAGCCTTTCGATCCAAAACCTGTATTCGATTCTCTGTCCCGCTATCTCAAAGAAGACGGTATCGATGCGACGCCGTCGTGCGTGATAGAGTCGAACGGAAAAACAAGCAAGTACAGCGGAGCGGGCAACATAACCGATGCACTCACAGCTTTACTGCCAAAACCATCGATGAAATAAAGGATACGGCTCCGACGGCAAGAATGGTTTATAGTATATCATGAACCTCACCGGGGAAAAGCGACTTGTCTTCACCCTTCTCGTTACCCTCGCCATCATGGCTGGCGAGGTCGTAGGCGGGGTTCTAAGCAACAGTCTTGCACTGCTCAGCGATGCCGGTCACATGATAACCGATGCCCTGGCGATTGCTCTGGGCCTGGTGGCAACCCGTATAAGCAAAAGGCCATCGGACAGGAGGGCAACCTTCGGTTATCATCGGGTGGGGCTTCTCGCCGCACTCATCAATGGCCTGAGCCTCCTGATCATTGCCGTCCTTATCTTCTACGAATCCTACGAAAGGTTCATCAAACCACCTGACGTCGACATCCCCGTCATGCTCGCCATCGCCACCCTCGGTCTGGCCGGAAACCTTGTCATGGTGTTTATCCTCGGACACGGTCACAAGGATCTCACGCTTAAAAGCGTGTGGCTCCATGTCCTCGGTGATACTCTTTCTTCCGCAGGAGTAATTGTATCGGGCGTGGTGATCTATTTCACCGGGTGGGCATACGCCGATCCCGTCGCGAGTATCCTCATAGGAGGCATCATAATCTGGGGAGGGGTTAGGCTGGTACGGGACACAATGTCCATCTTTCTCAACCTGACGCCCAGGGGATTCAACGTAGAGGCCCTGGCAAACAAGATTGCCGAGATGCACGACGTCATAGACGTCCATGACGTACATCTCTGGCCCGTGGCCCACGACCATGTTGCATTTTCAGCCCACGTGCTCGTTGACGACAAGAGCTTGAAAGAGGTTGAAACAACGAAGAAAAACATTGAAAACATGCTTAAAGATGCCGGGGTGGATCACAGCACCCTTCAGATCGAATGCAGCTGTGTGGAATGTGACAGCAATCTTTTTTGTCAGATCAAAGGCGACGAACACGAAGACACACACAACCACTGATCGACAGCCCTGTCAGAAATGACGAACAGGTATCAAATCGATTGTCGGGACTTTCGGTTCAGGGCCGCTGTTTGGACGACGGGCCGCCCCCGCTATTTTTCGCAAAGGGGCAGTTGCAAGTCCTGTCCCTGCAGCCGGTCAAGCCATGGTCCTTCATCATATCATGGAAAAGGCACCCTGCTGCGCTGTGGTGCCCACCCGGCGAAACGCCCTGCTGCGCCTGATGACCCGTGCCGTAACCCCTGCTGTCATATTGTTTAGCACCCTTCAGATTCATTGGCCAATCCGCGTCTTCTTGGTGTCAAGTCCGGTTCACCATCCCGGTATCGGACAAGAGGCAACGCCCTTGAAACGTCGGCAGGATACCGGCGACAAACTTCGGTTCTTGCTTAAGTCACATAAAGGTTATCGCAACAAACGGCAGCTTCTTAAT
>DNYO01000291.1 GCA_003506795.1 Deltaproteobacteria bacterium | reverse complement strand
TCCTTTCAGCACGTCGAATATCTCGTCGAGTATGGCATCGTCGCCGTACTCGATGAGGACCTCGCATGCGACTCCGGAAAGCTCTTCGCCGCTTTCTCTGAAGAATTCCAGGATCCGGGGGACGGCTTTCACGTTTTTCGTCCTTCCCAGGCTCAGGATGGCCGAGAATGCTATCCACTCTTCGTCCTTGAGGGCATCGAGAAGGGCCTCGACAGCATCGTCGTCGTCGAATTCGCCAAGGGCCATGCAGGCGGCGTTTCGCACGTTGTCCACATCTTCACGGGCCTTTCTTACAATGAAAGGTATGGAACGCGGGTCTCTGAGAAAGGAGAGGACCTCGCATGCATAGACCCGTATGTCCTCATTGGAGTCTTCGAACATCCCGATGACACCGTCAAGGTGAATGCTTCCTATCTTCTTGAGAACGTCCAGGATCGCCATCCTCACGGGCGTGTTCTTCTCCTGGAGAAGGGGGACGATCCTTTCGACGACCTCTTTTCCGCCGGATGCCACGAGGGCATCGATCGCCTTCTCTTTTTCGAAATTGTCGCCGTCCCTCAGGAGGGCTATGTAGCGTTCCAGGTCTTCCCCGCCCAATTCCTTCGTTTGCACACTCTGTCTTCCCTGCAATCTCATAGTACCCTCATAATCTCTTCCGATATTTTGTCGATGGGCAATACCGCATCGGCCAGGTTGGCTGCGATCACCGCCTTCGGCATACCGAAGACGACACATGTCTCTTCGTCCTGGGCGACGATGTATCCCCCTTTTGCCCTCATTTCCTTCATGCCGGCGAGCCCGTCGTTGCCCATCCCCGTCAGGATCACGCCGAAAGACTGCCTGTCATATGCCCCGGCGGTCGTAGCCATAAGCAGGTCCACGGAAGGCCTGTAGATGTACTGCGTGCCTTCGTTGAACTGGACGCTGACGATCCTGCCTTTCCTTTTGACCGCCATATGGGAGTTTCCCGGAGCGATGTACGCAACGCCGGGGACCAGGGTCTCCCCGTCTTCGGCTTCCTTCACATGAAGCTGCGACACCGCATCGAGCCGCTGTGAAAAAGACTGGGTGAAGATCTTCGGCATGTGCTGGGCGATGACAATGGGAACCGGGAAAGCCTTCGGAAGGCTCGTGAGGATATGCTGGAGGGCCGGAGGGCCGCCCGTGGAGGCGCCGATGGCGAGGACTTCATGGCGAATCTTCTGATCGGGGCTGATGACGGCGGGCTTCTTTTCCCTGATATCCAGCTTGCGCAGGAGGAATTTTACCTTGTTTTTTGCGACGTTCTTTACCTTGGTAATTATCTCCGCCTCTTTGGCCGCCAGGGTTCCGCCGATGTTTCCGAAATCCTTGGTGACGAAATCGCATGCCCCTAGCTGCAGGGCCTCCATGGTGATCTCCGCGCCTTCTCTCGTCAGGGCGCTCATGATGATCACCGGCACGGGATCCCTGGCCATGATCTGCTTCAGGGCTTCGATGCCGTTCATGACGGGCATCTCCACGTCCATGGTGATCACGTCCGGCTTCAAAGACTCAACCTTTTCCAGGGCGTCACGACCGTCAACGGCGGTGCCCACGACTTCGACGGCGTTGTCCTTCGACAACATCCTCGATATCATCTTGCGCATCACCAGCGAATCGTCAACAACCAGTACTTTGATCATCCTTATCTTCCCCTGCGCCAAAGAGCAACCCCTTTACATTCTTCATAAGGCTGAAAACACCTTCGAAAAGGTCAAGTTCCTGTGTGAGTGACACCTCAAAACCCAATTCCTCGACAATAGGAACGAAGTCTTTGTTATTATTAATAAATTCATCGAGACTGGCGAGATTATCGCTTAAATCGATGATTTTTGCAAATCTATTTCCTGTATTGATGAGCCTGGTGTTCCAGGTATTCTCTACAGCCTTCTGAGGACAATGGTGATGCATGACCCCGTCCGTCACCTGCCGGGGTATATTCCACATGGTCAGAAGACACGCCCCGATCATGCCATGATCGCAGGAGAGCACCTCCTCTTCCGCCTGTTCCCGCGTATAACCCTCGTCTCTGACGAGATTGCCGATCGTTTTCCACTCATCGTGAAAATACCGGTATATGATGATGGCGCCGATATCGTGCATAAGCCCGCCGATATAGACCGCGTGCTCATCGCCCGCGCGAAGGGTGTGGCTGACCACCTTCGAGACGATGCCGCAGATCATGGAATGGCGTATGAATTTCTCCCTGTCGAGTCCTCCGTCGCCCCCCATCATCGACAGGAAAGGCATGTGGAGAATGATCTGGGAGAGTTGTTCCAGACCGACTATGGCTATGGCATGTTCGATGGACGTGATCCTGCGGAAGTTCCGCGTCCCGTAATATGCGGTGTTGGCCAGGCGCAGTACCTCGCCGGCCATCGAGGGGTCCATGATCTTCGCCAGGTCCGCGGCGGAACTCATCGGGTCCTCGATGACGCTGATGACCTCGGCCATAACCGCCGGGAAGGTGGGCAATACGTCTATCTTCCTGAGCCTTTTAAGGATATCGTCGCGTTCCATACGTATCAGAAATGTTATCGGTAGCCCGCGCGAAACCTTAATTGCGCAGCACTTTCTTCATCGACGCCCTCATGTTCAGTATGGCCTGTGAATGGATCTGGCAAACCCGCGCCTCCGTGATACTCAGGACACGTGCAATTTCTTTCATGTTCAGGTCTTCGTGGTAGTAAAGACTCAAGACGTAGCGCTGTCTTTCCGGCAGCTTGTCGAATTCCTTCGCCATTATGCCTTCCAGTTCCAGCGCCTCGGCGCACTTCTCGGGGTCGTCGCTCTCTTCCGTAACGTAGCGCATGATCCTGTCGCGGTCTTCGCCGAGCAATTCATGGAGGTCCTCGATGGAAAGAACCGAAAGATTACCATAGTTTTTGAGCATCTTGAAGTAGTCGTCGAGATGCATGCCCAGCGCCTCGGCCACCTCTTCTTCCTTTGGCAGTCTGCCGAGTTTGTTCTCCAGTTTTCTCACTACTTCGTTTATCTTCTTCGATTTTGACCGGGCGCTCCTCGGGAACCAGTCCCGCGAACGGAGTTCATCGATCATGGCGCCGCGTATCCTGAGATAGGCAAAAGTGTTGAGTTTGGCACCCTTCGTGGCATCAAACTTGTCCATCGCCTCGAGAAGTCCCACGATACCGGCGGAGATCAGGTCTTCGATGATCTCGTCATCTTCGTAACGTCTGGAGACCTTGTAGGCCAGATGCTTGATGATGGGGATAAAATCGTCGATGGTCCTCTCACGTTCGTCTCTGAATGTCCTGGCATATCCTTTTTTCCATGTCATCATGACACCAACCTATCACAGATTTTTGCAAGGGCCCGGGTTGCGATAGCATCGGGAAAACGCTCCACCCACAGCCTTTGTTTCCTCGTGGCAATGTTTATATGCCGATCGAGGGGTAGATAACCGAAATAATTGAGGTAGACATCGAGGAATCTGTCGGTGACACCGACAATCCTCCTGAAAAGCTCAAGCGCCTCTTTCTCTTCCTTAACCATGTTGACGATGATATTAAAATCCTTTCTGCCCGTCGTCGTGCTGAGGACCTTGACCATCGCGTAGGAATCGGCAACACTCGCCGGGTCCGGTGTGACCACGATGAAGATGTCTTCGCTCATCGCGTTGAAATAGACCACGTTGGACGATATTCCCGCGGAGGTGTCGACGATCAGGAAATCATGCTCCGGCAGGGCATTGAGGGAACCAAGGAGGATTGCTCTCTCATCCTGGGAGAGGAGCGACAACTCGCTCACTCCCGATGTGGCCGGTATGATCTTGATTCCGCAGGGTCCTTCGAGGATCACTTCGCCGATCTGCCGCGAACCGTCGATGACGTCCCTGACATTGAACTTCGGGACCATCCCGAACATGATGTCGATATTCCCCAGTGAGAGATCGGCGTCGAGGATGTAGGTGGATTTGTTCCTGTTCCCGAGAAGATATGCCATGTTCGAGGCAATCGAAGATTTGCCCACTCCGCCCTTGCCGCTCGTTATCGTGATCATCTTGCGTCCGTTGATTGCCATCCCCTTCCCTCGATCAGTATTCTGCCGAATGTATCCTGGTCCGGGATCATGATCTCCCCGATCCCCGCTCCGCCGGTCAGTGCCGCTATGGGTCTTCCAAGCCTCAAGATGCTGTTGCACAGGGGACCCAGCCGGTCTTGCTCGTCAAGCTTCGTAAAGATGAGTCCCGATATGGACGCGCTGTCCATGATGCCGAGATAATGCTCCAGCATTTCGTCCCTCATTCCCGCCGGGAACACGACAAGCTTCTTCATGCCCCGAAAATTATCCACGACCTCCCCCTGGTAGGTGAGGTGACCCGTTATGTCTATGATCTTCTTACCGTTTCCGTCGTGGGCCTTGCGGCGCAGTTCTTCGATGGTCGCCGCAAACTGAAAGGGGGTCCCCGTCTTTTGCGAAAAGGCGAGAAGCTCTTCATAGGCGCCTCTTCTGACGGGGTCGAAGGCGAGGATCGACGGATTGAGGTCCCGTGCATTCATCGCCGCCGCGAGCTTCTTGGCTGTTTCCGTCTTGCCCGATCCGGTGGGACCGATAAGGAGGATCGATTCGTCGGGCGCCAGTGCGTCACACAGGGCTATGCGCCTGCCGAGTTTCGTCTTCGTGAAGAAGAGGGCCTTGGTACTGTTCTCAGCGATGGACCCTATCTCCGCAAATACCTCGGATAGAAGGGACATGCAGATATGCCTGTCAAGACCGGCCTTCATCATCCTGTCGTGGAGTATCTTCAGGGGCATGGGGTACGTCTTGAGCCTGTCGACGAGCATGTCCGTCTCGATGGAAACAAGCCGGTCCGTCAGGTAGCGGGCCGCATCGCTCCAGATCGCCTCCGTCTTCTTCCTGATCTCGCCAAGATCCGTTTCCAGTGCGGCGCCGGGATCGCTCTCCACGGCTATGGATATCTCGCAGCCCTTTTTCACCCACCCGTTGCCGTTGTGGTTGTTCTGCTTGATATCCATGATGATTGTATCGGGGCCGAACTGCTCCTTGATCACATCCATGCCCCCGCGGATATCGTCGAATGTATAGGTCTTAACCTTCATTTATTCTTATGACCCCCACTGATTGGATCCTTATCTGAGGTGGTATCTCATTATGAGAGATGACGGTTATTCCCTGGATGTAACGGTCGAGGAACCTCCTCAATCGTCCCCGCAAGATCGGATGGACGAGAAGAACGGGCTGGTAATTCTGAAGCATGGCCTTCTTCGCCTCATTGCCTATCTTTTCTATTATCTTCTGACTGAAGGTGAGGTCCAGTGCAAGGACCGTACCCTGGTCCGTCGGCTGAATGCTGCTGAGAAGTTTCTCTTCAAGGGTCTTTTCGAGGATATGGATATTGAGGATCCCGTCCACCAGGTAGGGCTTGAGAATGCTTCTGGCCATTCGCTGGCGCACGTATTCGGTAACGACATCCGGGTCTTTCGTTGACGACGAGGCATCGGCGATAGCCTCCAGGATCGTGATCAGGTCCCGGATCGACACCTGCTCGCGCAGGAGGTTCTGGAGGACCTTCTGAACGACACCGACATTGACCTGGTTCTGGGAGATCTCCTCGATCACCTTCTGGTGCGTCGGGGCAACATTGTCGATAAGCTTCTGGGTTTCCTGTCGTGTCAGGAGTTCATGGGCGTTGTTCCTTACGAGTTCGGTAAGGTGCGTGGCTATGACCGTGGCATGGTCGACAACGGTAAAGCCTTCGCTTATGTAAATCTCGCGGTCCTTTTCGGCTATCCAGTAAGCATCGAGATTGAAAACGGGTTCTTTTGTGGGAATGCCGTCCGCCGGCCTGTCCTTTCCCTCCGGCCCCATGGCCAGGAGACTCCCCGATACCAGGCTGCCGCGGCCCATCTCGATTCCCTTGAGGAGCATAACGTACTCGGAGGCCCCGAGCTGCAGGTTGTCCCTGAGTTTCATAGGCGGTACCACGATGCCCAGTTCGACCGCTATCTGCTTGCGGATGGCCCTGATCTTGTCGAGAAGTTCGCCATTCTGCTCGGCGTCTACGATCGGTATGAGGCCGTAGCCGATCTCGACCTCGAGTATCTCGAGGGGCGCTATGGTCTCCCCTCTCTCCTTCGATTCCAACGCAACATCGGGAACGGCCGGAAGTTCTTCCTCGGGACCCTTCTTCATGACCTGGCCGACGCCGTACGTAATGGATGAGAGGATAAGAAAAGGCACCAGCGGAATGCCCGGGACCATACCTATCGACAGGATAACAAAGGAGGCAAGGGCGAGGGCCTTCGGCTGGGTAAAGAGCTGGGAGACCACATCGCTTCCCAAATTTGATTCGCTTGCCGCCCGGGTAACTATAATGCCCGCCGCGGTGGATGTGAGAAGAGCGGGGATCTGGGCCACAAGCCCCTCACCAATCGTCAGAAGCGTATAGACCGACAGGGCGTCGTTGATGTTCATCCCCTTCTGGACGACTCCGATGACCAATCCGCCGATAATATTCACAAAGATGATAATGATCCCCGCGATCGCGTCACCGCGGACAAACTTGCTCGATCCGTCCATGGCGCCGTAGAAGTCGGCCTCCATTTCCACCCGCTCCCTGCGCTTGCGCGCCGCCGCATCGTCGATGAGGCCGGCGTTGAGATCGGCATCGATGCTCATCTGTTTTCCCGGCATGGCATCGAGGGTGAAGCGCGCGGCGACCTCGGCAACCCTTCCGGCGCCCTTCGTGATGACCACGAAGTTGATGATCATGAGGATGAGAAAAACAACGGCTCCAACGACGTAGTTGCCGCCTACGATAAAGGTGCCGAAGCCCTTGATGATCTGCCCGGCCGCCTGGGATCCCTCGTCTCCGTGAACCAGAATGAGCCGCGTCGAGGCGATGTTGAGGGAGAGGCGAAAGAGCGTCACGATCAAAAGCACCGACGGAAAGACGGAGAAATCGAGGGGCTTCTTTATATACATGGAGATGAAGAGGATCAGAAGTGAGACGGAGATGCTCATCGACAGGAACATGTCGATGAAGAAACTATTGAGAGGGACAATCATGATCATGATCACGAAGACGACGCTTACGGCGACGAGGATATCGGCCTTGCTTTTGAGGCTCGCTACCATTGTGCCCATTACAGGATCCCCTTCCCTTTTCTTCTGAAGATGCCGGCCAGAAGTTCAGCCACGATGAGATAGAATTTCTCCGGTATGAAATCGCC
>DNYO01000011.1 GCA_003506795.1 Deltaproteobacteria bacterium | reverse complement strand
GAAAAAGTCCAGAACATTAATGATATCATGAACTACGGCGTTATGATGACACCGGCTCTGGCTGTTGATGGCGTGGTGAAGAGCGTCGGAAAGGTCCTTTCGGTGGAAGAGATCAAGAAATTCTTGTAGAAAAGCAATGAAAGATTCCGGCGGTCTGGACGGAAAACGGAAAGCGGTTGTTTTCCGTTCCGGTAAATTATAAAGCTCTGCGTAGTCCATTCCACGATTGAGAGGTTCTATGAAACGAATTGTTCTATTGACCATGATTGTCATGACAGCTTTATCCTTTTATGCATGCTCCTCCTGTCCCGTGCCGCCGTCTGTGCCAAGAACATATTCCTTCACCATGACACAAGCCGACGGACCACAAAAATAGGAGAGCCTGTCATGGGAGACCCTACAGAAATGAACCTGTTGCAGGAAAGAAGCGTTGCGCGGCAGGCCTCGGTCCGGGCACGGCATCGAAAGACCATCATGAACATCACCCTTGCCTGTATCGCTGTCGCCCTCGAGATATACTACAGCATCTGCGCCGGCGCCTGTTCGTACCTCAAGGGAACCATTTTTGGAATCGACCTGCAATATGTCGGAATCGCATATATGGCGTGCATCATTCTGCTGAGCGTCCTGAAGAGGGACACGCTCCTGATCATGCTTATTTCCGCGGGGGTCGGGATCGAGTTCTATCTTATAGGGTTCCAGGTGTGGCACGATACCTATTGCCCGTACTGTCTGGCCTTTGCGGCGATCGTCTTCATCCTCTTTGCGATGAATTTCAAACGAAACAGAACGACACTCTGTGTTCTTTCGATGGTTGCCGCCCTGATCTTTTTTTCCATCTTCTTCAAGGGTTCTCTTGAACCCACATACTCCTATACGCTTCAAACCAACCCCACAGAGAGGTCTCTTTGCGAATCGGCGGAACCCCTTACAGCATAGTAAGTGCGAGACGTCGCCACAACCCTCTGTGGTGCACAATAGCGCTCATCGTGGCCAGCACCTGACCTTTCTGGCACAAAAGGCAATTCCTGCCTCGAGAGGGAAACATGCGCTGACTGCCCTTCAAGGAAGAGAGCTAAGCGACGAGGATTGCGCGGATGGGCCCATCTGACCAAATGTGGATTGGAGCGGAATACGATGCTTTTTAAACCAACAGAAGATGGTAAGGTTCGTCCTTCCCCTGTCGGTCTGTTATTACTGACCAACTATTACGCCGCCGCATTCGTCGACGGCCGCTTTCTATAGGCAGTCGGGCCGTCTCATCGGTTTTGCAGAAATCCACTTGACAGGGGCTACTCATGGGTGTTATATATCGAGTATCTTTATAAAGATATGACATATAACGAGGATGGCCATAATGAAACACATGTGCTCTGAAGGTCTCACCGACCCGGGATATTGGAAATCGCTGATCAACACGGGTTTGACAAAACTTCTTGTCCTCAAAGTGCTCTCGAAAGGGCCGAATCACGGGTATGGGATATTGAAGGAACTGGAACTAACTACAAGCGGATGCTGCGTCCCCACGTTCGGGAGCGTCTACCCCATTTTAAAAGAACTGACGCGAAACGGATACGCAGAAGTCAAGGAGGATAAACAGCTCAAGGGAGCGCAGAAGAGGCGCGTCTATACCCTCACGCCGTTGGGACTCGACGCATACAGAATAGCACTCGAGGCCTGGCGTTCCACGATCCCTTACATCTACAGGGCAATAGAGGACGATAAACTCGTCTTCATAGAAGATATTAGAACGCGGCTTCTAGTGAAATAGACTCTTCAGGAAAAGTCATAGGAGGCATGGCACATGTTTGCTGTCAATAATTTTGTCACTGCCGGCAAGTTCTTCCTCGTGATCGCCGGTGAACTCGTTCTCATTTTCGTCGCTGTTTCCTTTATCATTGGTCTCCTGATGGAATATCTCCCGCCGTCGCGGGTGCGGGACTTTTTGGCCAACAGACTTACGTGGGTGCAGTATCTTTTCGGCTCGGGTCTGGGCGCCATCACGCCTTTTTGCTCCTGTTCAACGGTTCCCATAACGGCAGGTTTGCTCAAGGGCGGTGTTCCCTTCGGTCCTACAATGGCCTTCCTTTTTTCATCGCCGGTGCTAAACCCCGTGATCATCGCCTTGCTTCTATCGCTCTTCGGTCTGAAGATTACGGTGATCTACGCGATCGTCACCTTTTTGGGATCCATGACGCTGGCAGCCGTCCTGTCCAAAATGGGAATGGAAAAACAGGTCAAGCCGATGATGGCTTTTCAGTCCGCCTCGTGTTGCACGGAAGATTCACAGTCTCAGCGGGCCGCGGCGAAGACACGGGTTGCGACGGCAGGATGCTGCGCGTCGGGATCAACCCAGCCGCTTGTCACGTTTACCACCATTCCAACGGCAGGAGGTTGTTGCGCTTCCGAACCGAAGGCTCCCCCCCAGCAGACCGTGCAATCCTCGTGTTGCTCCGTTGACTTTGAGGGGGTCGCGGGTTCAGTACACGTTCCTTTCAGGGAGAAGATGAAAAGGGCGTCTCTGTCAGCGGTGGCAACCTTCAAAGGTGTATTCTGGTATCTCCTCCTCGGTGCGGGCATAGGGGCCTTCATTTACGGGTTTTTCCCCCAGGATCTCGTGGTCAGACTGGCGGGACCGGGAAACCCCTGGTCCATCCCGGTTGCCGCAATTATAGGTGTGCCTATGTACATCCGCGCCGAAACGGTGATCCCCATAAGCGCCGCGCTGGTGGGCAAGGGTATGGGGGTGGGCACTGTTCTTGCCCTTATCGTGGCCGGAGCAGGGGCGAGCATCCCCGAGATGATAATTCTTGGTTCCATGTTCAGGAAGAAGCTGGTGCTTGCGTTCCTGGTGAACGTTTTTCTGGTTGCCATCGTGGCTGGATATCTCGTGGATTGGCTGGTATACTAGTCTCAGATCAGGACTGATCAAATAGCCGGTCTGCCCACGCCGGCGGAAGACTTAAGGAGAGTACCATGTCTATTTTTCAAGTGATAGGATGAGTTACCTGAGTGGATCCCAACGCGCCGACAGTTAGCCGGCGTACGCTCAGGTTTGTTGATGGTACCCAGGTTGCAGTTAACAATCTCCATGAGATAATGACGGAGCTTTATTCTGTCGGTAAAGAGGCGAACAAGAAAACCGTGGAGGAGATCATTGCCGGACTGGAGGCCGTAGGAAATTATATCCCGCCTTCAGAGGCCATCCGACGGGAATACAGAAATATCCTCATGGAGGAATATAAGGAATTCGTTGAGGTACACGACAAGGAAAAAGACGACACTACACGTTCAAATATTCCTGAAGGAGGAACAGAACCGTGACCGACAAGATCATCATTTACGGCACAGACACATGACCCTTCTGCAGACAGGCTCGGGAAGCCTACGGCGATAGGGCCATTTTCATCAATGTGGAAGAAGACCCGGATAGATTCGATGAAATGCTCACCTATTCAGGAGGAAAGGAGCAGGTTCCCGTCATAGTTGATGGAGACAAGGTAACGGTCGGCTTCGTGGGTGATGTGTCGATGCGCGGAGGCACCCCTATCTTCGGCGGAGGCTGAGCGGTAAAAAAGGTCTCTCGTTGAGAGATCATCTGCAGAAGATACCAGTGAGGTAGTAACGGAAGCGAAGTATAATGGCTGACTGTTTTCATTCCGTAAAATTTGACCGTCAGAAATGTGAAGGTTGTGGGACCTGTATAGACAAATGCCCTATGCGCGCAATCCGTTTGCGTGATGGGAAGGCGGTTATCCTCGAAGAAGGATGTATAGACTGCGGGGAGTGCATCCGAACCTGCCCGACTAAGGCGAAGACCGCCGTCACCGATGCGATGGAAGCATTGTCCGATTACACGTACAGAATTGCCCTCCTGGCCCCCTCACTACAGGTGCTCCTGGATACAGAAGGCTTTGCCGGCCTGGTCTCGTCGGAAGACGTCGAAGATGTCTTCAAGCGCATTGGCTTCAGCGAAGTCTTCCAGGTTGGCCATGCCGCCGAGGTGGTTGCATTCATTACCGAACAGCATATCCTGCAAGAACGGCGCGCAAAACCCATGCTTTCCTCTTCGTGCCCCGCTGTTTTGAAACTCATCCATACAAGATTCCCCGATCTGTTGAAGCATGCGGGCGCAATCCTGAGTCCGATGGAGGTGGCTGCAAGGCTGGCAAAGGAAGCGGCGATGGAGAAGACCGGCCTTTCATACGAGGAAATAGGCGCTTTCTTTATCTCTCCTTGCCCCGCGAAGGTCAGCGAGACGAAGCGACCGATCCTGATAACACATTCCACTGCGGACGGTGCCATCGGGGTGAACCTAGTCTACAAAGCCATCGTTGCGCAACTCTCAGAGAAGGCCGAAAGCAAGCGACGGACGGAGTTAAAGAAAGGGAAGGAATCTATCGACGCTTGCTGTTGCTCAGAAGCGCCACAGGGTACAGATGCAGTAACGAGAATGAAGGTTAGTGGTATACATAACGTGATCAGCCTGCTCGAGGAAATGAAACGGGGGAGGCAAGTCGGTGTAGATTTTGTTGAGCTTCTGGCGTGTACCGGGGGATGTCTGGGGGGCCCGTTGAACCCAAAGAACCCTCTTGAGAAAGCCGCAAATCTCGGGGAGTTGATCGAAAAATACCGGACGAAGCGAAGTTATTACAATGACGAGCAACTCTTCGACATCTATTACCGGGGATGCTTTGCATCAACCCGTCCCATTTGGCAGGCATAGGTCATGGCGCCGGAGAGGAAAGAAAATATCGAACCCGACTTATGAATTTAACAAAGTCAGCGGCCTTCTTGCCGTTAGCAAAAAGGAGTATGTATGAAGATCAATCTCAAATCCAATTATCTGTTGCTGGGATCCAGGAATATTGACAGCATCGACCTCGATGTTGCCGAAATCACGCTCAAGGATTTGGTCCAGACGATTTCAGACTGTTCAACGACTTCCGATGGTCTTGAATACCTGAACGAGGAAGGGACGCAACTGCGGCCCGCCTTTGAGGTGCACATAAACGGCTGCCCTTTGGGTCTCTGCGAAAAGGGTGTCAATACCATCTTGAGGGATGGAGATACCGTGGACGTTTACCTTGAGCCACAGTACGGCGGATAAGAGACGAATCTGCCCTGATATCTTGTTAAGCTTAATAATGACCTGGTGCCCACGACACCCCTTCGCTGTTAATCGTTTTTTCTAGTATCGACCAATCACCTTCTTTGTAATCGGTCCGGAACGGGTCTGCCATTGACCCGGGATGGCGACCCCAAGAAACAAGGAGGAACATAATGAAAAAGAACACTTTTATCGGTATGGTGTCGACCATTACGCTGGCGCTGATTGCATAGTCAGCGCTGGCATTGTGAGTCGCTCCCGTGAAACCGGGCCGCATGAACAGGGGCAAAGAATCGCCCTGCCTGGATCTGCTTGCAATAATAGGAGAAAACGATAGACGTTGACCGCCCAGGTCACAAGGAACTACATGATTCGCTGTATAATTCAATGGTAGAGACTTGTTAGTCTATTAAACCGAAGGAGGAAACAACCATGAAGAAAGCTGTTATCGTTTTTATCGTCCTTTCAATCGTCACTCTCGGTCTTACAGCAGAGTCTTTCGCCCAGAGGGGGGCCATGAAATGGAAGGGAAGCGGCGGATGGGGTCCGGGAACACCCTATAACAGGATGTATGACCCCGCAAAGGTCGAGACGATCTCCGGGACCGTCGAAAGCGTGGGTACAGCAATTCCTATGAAAGGTATGTATGCGGCGGTGACTCTAGCCGTGAAGACCGACAAGGAGACCATTGCGGTGCATCTCGGTCCCGAATGGTACATTGGACGTCTCGATGCAAAGATCGCAAAAGGTGACACTGTAGAGGTTAAGGGTTCCAGGGTGGCTTTCGCGGATAAACCAGCCATTATTGCCGCAGAGGTGAAAAAGGGCGATAACGTTCTGGCGCTCCGGGATAGCGCAGGTATACCCGTCTGGTCAGGATGGAGAAGGTAGTATAATTCACGGCAGGCCCCGCCTTTGAGCTTCACGTGGGACCTGCTGCCACGGAGAATGTCATGGAATTAATGAAAGCAACGAACATCGTTAAAGATTACATGGTTGGTGAGGTCGCGATCAGGGCGCTGGACAAGTTGAACTTTACCATAGGTTCCGCTTCCTTTGTATCCTTTGTGGGTCCTTCGGGAAGCGGAAAGACCACCCTCCTCAATCTGATCGGATGCCTCGACAAACCAACCGAAGGAACCCTCACAGTAGCAGGTACCGACGTGGCTTCACTGGACCGCAGACAGGGAGCCGCTTTCAGGGGGGCGAACATCGGGTTCATCTTCCAGGATTTTAACCTTCTTCCCGTCCTGACGGTCTATGAGAACATTGAATACCCCCTTCTTATGGTCCAGAATGTGCCGGCAAAGGAGCGCGAGGGGAGGATCATGAAGCTCCTTGACGCGGTGGGGATGCTGGAACAGGAGGGCAAATATCCCGATCAGATCTCGGGTGGGCAGAAACAGCGGGTGGCGGTGGCGAGAGCTCTTGTCACGAACCCCAGGCTCGTCCTTGCCGACGAGCCCACGGCGAACCTCGATCACAAGACGGCATACATGGTCATAGAACTGATGAAGAATATGCGCGACGAATTCAGGACAACCTTTATTTTCTCCACGCATGACCAAAAGATCGTGGGTGAGGCGGAGATCATATATACGCTGGAAGACGGACAGATCACCGGAAGGGAAGAGAAGGGGGGGAACAACCGTGGGTAATCTCTTTAAGATTGCAATCAGGAACCTTATGCGCTACAAGCGGCGGACAACGCTTACGGCGTCCCTTGTGGCGATCGGTGTCATATTCGTCCTTCTTTTCGTCGGTGTTACCGGTTCCTTTAAAACTATGATGACGGGACAGATGACGGACTCCATGCTGGGCCATATCCAGGTCCACCGGAAAGGTTACATAGCCTCCATCGACAACCTTCCTCTCACGATGAACATGAAACCCCAGGAAGTCAAGAAACTCGAAAAGATGTTCCAGGGGATGCCCGACATTGAATCCTATTCTCCCAGGATCAAGTTTGGCGGCATATTCAGCAGCTTCACCGAAACAACCAACATCAGGCTTAACGGTGTGTACCCGGAGATGGAGATGAAGACGCTGCCCCTTTTTGCGTCGAGGATCACTACCGGCGAAAAGACAATTAAGAAGGGTGAGATCGTCATTCCCGAACTCCTCTCCAGGGGGATGAAGGTGAACGCGGGAGACACCATTGTGGTGATCGCCAATAACAAGGACGGTTCCGTGAACGGCAAACAGCTCAGGGTGAGCGGCATTATCGAAAGTATCACCGGACCGGGAGGCAGGGACGGCTACGTCCATATCGAGGATGCCATGGAGATACTCCGGATGGAGGAGCCGGAGATCAGCGAGATCGCCATACGCCTTAAAGATTTCGGAAAGCTTCATGCCGTGTACGATTCTCTGACCGCAATGCTCGCGGGTGAGCAGAACAACCAGGGTAAACCCGCCTTCGAGGTACATACCTGGGAGGGCCTTACCCCGTTCTATAATA
>DNYO01000001.1 GCA_003506795.1 Deltaproteobacteria bacterium | reverse complement strand
CTTTTTGCGGTCGCTCACCGCAACTTCGTCGGGCGCGTTGTATGTCGAATAATAGTAGGCCGCGTCGGCGCCGCTGACCGGAACCGTGCACCAGGTCTCGTTCTTTCCCAGTGCGGACCTTCTGAGCCTGATCCCGGTTTCCGGGACGTCGAGAAGCATGGCGAGATACCTGTCGGAAAAACCATCTTCTTTTGCCTTGATGAGAAGGTTATCGGGAAGTTCCCCGCTCTTGTGGCGAAGGATCTCTTCCTCGAGGTCCAGGATCTCCTTCATCTGCCCGATGAACCACCGTTTGATTTTTGTCTTTTCATAGAGTTCATCGNNGGCGCATGAGGTCATCGAGCGGCAACTGGTTGAAGTTCCTGGCGAAACCAAGCCCGTAGCGCTTTGTCTCCAAAGAACGGATCGCCTTCTGGAAGGCCTCCTTGTACGTCTTGCCGATGCTCATGGCCTCGCCGACGGCCTTCATCTGGGTCCCCAGTTTGTCTTCCGCCTCGCTGAATTTCTCGAAAGCCCACCGGGCAAACTTGATGACGACATACTCTCCCGAGGGAGTGTATTCATCAAGGCCCGCACCGCGATAGTAGGGAATGTCCTTCAGGGTGTACCCGCCGGCCAGTTTGGCCGATATGAAGGCTATGGGAAAGCCCGTTGCCTTCGATGCGAGCGCTGACGAACGGGAGGTCCTGGGGTTGATTTCGATGACGACGATGCGCCCGTCGTCAGGGTTATGGGCGAACTGGATGTTGGTGCCGCCGATGACCTGAATAGCCTCCACGATACGGTACGAATAATCCTGGAGTTTCTTCTGTACGTCCTCGGATATGGTGAGCATCGGCGCACAGCAGAATGAATCACCGGTATGGACGCCCATGGGATCGATATTTTCTATGAAGCAGACNNACGGCTTCCTCGATGAGGATCTGTCCGATTATGCTCGCGGAGATGCCCCTTCCCGCTATGGTCTTCAGCTCTTCCTTATTGAAGGCGATACCGCCTCCGGTGCCGCCCATGGTATAGGCCGGGCGGATGACGACGGGATATCCCAGCCGGTCGGCGATCTCAAGGGCCTCTTCGACTGAGTAGGCAAGAGCGCTTTCGGGCATGGGTATGTCCAGTTTCCGCATTGTCTTCTTGAATTCGTCGCGGTCTTCACCGCGTTCGATGGCATCGGCCTGGACGCCGATAATGCGGACCCCGTGTTTCTCGAGTATGCCCCGGCGTGAAAGCTCCGCGGCGAGGTTGAGGCCGGTTTGCCCGCCGAGATTGGGGAGGAGCCCCTGGGGTTTCTCCTTCTCTATGATCTTTTCTATTACATCGATGGTCAAGGGCTCCACGTATGTCCTGTCCGCCATGCCGGGGTCCGTCATGATCGTAGCCGGATTGGAATTGACGAGGACAATCTTGTACCCGGCGGCCCTCAAGGCCTTGCAGGCCTGCGTGCCGGAATAATCGAATTCGCATGCCTGGCCGATGATGATGGGGCCGGAACCGATGATGAGCACCTTGTCGATGCCTTTGATTTTGGGAGGCTTTTTCATTGGGAGGAATTCCTTTCGGATTTGCTCTGCATCGTAACAGAAGAATGTCGGGTAGTCAAGTGTTTTCAATGCCTTGCGAATAGCAGGCCGGCGGCGCCGGTACCCGGTTTTTACCCTTTTTTTGGCTGCTATCGGACGTAATTCAGGCTGTTTTCTCTCTTCAAATCCCTTGTTGGGCCGAAAGATGGTAGAGCCACTCCTGACTGAATCCGCTGGGAATTATGAGGCAGAAAAGCAGAATCAGGAGGAACAATCCGATCCTGAACCAAACCCTGTGATCCAGGCCGGCGGGTATCCTGGAAATAAGAGAAGCGGGAGCGAAGTGCAGTGTGTTGAGATGGTCGCTTTTTTTCAGATTCTTCCTCGGTGATCTCACGATCAGCAGGATGCCGATGATGGCCACCAGGGCATTGGAGACGTGATCCATTCCGATTTGACGGAATATTACGGTGCCGGGGTCCTGAAAAAAATCGACAACGACCCCCAGGGCGCCGTACCAGAACATGAAATGACCCAGCATCCTTCCCTGTCCCGGTATCGCCTTTTTTGCCACGGCGATGAGAAAGATGATGACGACGAAACACCTGGCGGCGTCGTAGAGAGCCACGGGGTGTCTGAACCCCTGTGCGTGGGGAAACTTCACCCCCCACCAGGCAGTCGTTGCGTAACCGTAGACCTCGCCGTTCAGATGACTGCCTATGCTGCTCAAGGCCAATAAGAAGGCCACCGGTATGACTATCTCATCGGCGACGAGGAAGAACCTTTTCTTATGCATGACGCAGAAGAGCGACACGCCGAAAAGAGCCCCCAGAATCACACCATAGTAAGACAGGCCTCCACGCCAGAAGGCGATCATCTCGGGATAATTGCCGCGGAACAACTCCCATTCATAGAAAAAGATCTCAAAGGCGCGGCCTACAATGAGGGATGTCAGGGAGAAAAGGAGTGAAAAGTCCCATGCCTGCCTGGAAGAGATGCCGAGATAGCCCCGCCGCAGCATCACCCAGAGGAACACGGCGAGAAAACCGATCGCATAGGATAGTCCGTAAAACCAGAGCTTTACTCCCAAAACCTCTGCAAATGCGGGATCCAGGTTCAGGACGAAAGGACCTTGTAAATAAATCGCAAACCCCCGTAATAGATAGTGACGAGGAAATTCCAGTTTTTCTGTAGTTCTTACTACTAGCGGGACGCGGTTGTCAACCCTAAAAGACATGCCCCTCCCGTTGCGGGAGGGAATTGGGGAACATGAATGTTATGGGGCGGGTTTGGGAGGGATTATGACTCTGATTTCTCGAAAGCGTCTTTCGGAGCATTGCAGATGGGGCAGGCCCAGTCATCAGGCAATTGATCGAAAGGGACCTTTTCGACTTTTTCGTCGTATCTGTATCCACACACTGAACATGTCCAGACCATGTTACACCTCCTTAACGGTTTGTCTGTATCATTTCCCGGGGCGTATCGCCGCAGGTTTTGCATATCCCGTAAAAATCGACGCGGTTACCGAGGATCTGGAACCCCCCGGTCTCTCTGTCGGAAAGCGGGAGGGGAAAATCGACAAATATATCCAAAACAGTCTTGCATTTGATGCATATAAGATGGTGGTGAGGCTGAGTGTTGGGATCAAAACGCTTCTTTCCCGGGTCTATAGAAAGTTCGACGACCGCCCCCTGTTGTTTCAGAGTCTCCATGGTGTTATAGACGGTGGCGAGAGACATGGTCGGAAATTGCTCCTGCAGGGCCACGTATATGTCCGCTGCACTGGGGTGAGCCGTGTTTCCGTCGAGGTATTTCATAATGGCTATCCTCTGAGGCGTCATTTTCATATTCTTGTTTGAAACGTCTGACATTTAATAACCGTCCTTATATAGGAAAGCATATTACTTAAGAAGGATTCTTGTCAAGGAGAAATTATAGATTGATATCTCCCGGCCCGAATGCGCATCCCCAAACGCTTCTCATCCGCCATCCACCATGGAATGCTCGACTTTATAGAACCATGCAGCAGGGTTTTCGAAATACTCTTCGGCGTCGCGCAACGACATGAAGTGCTCATATTCGATCATGGAAAGGAGTGTGAAAAAGTCCTTCTCGCGCATATCGGTGGATGATGCGGCAAGGTCCTTGTAGAATTTAACGCCTTTTTCCTCGAAATCGGCGGCAGTCTTGATGGCCTCCAGGTCGCCCGCATCGGTCTGCGCCGACTTGTCAATGTTCTTAAGCGTGTTGACGAGGAGATCCCTGATGTTCGTTTGGTTTACGATCAGGGGTACCGTTTCGGGCCATTTGTCTTTTTCCTTCCATTTCACATGGAGCTGCTTTAGTCGTTCATAGTGCTCCACCTCGTCCTCGGCTATTCTCCTGAACATGGCCTTCCCGAGAGGGTTGTTCGTGCGGTCGGCATTCTTGAGATAGAATTCCCGTTCTTTCATTTCGTTGTTCAGCGCCACTTCCAGTGCGCTCAACCGTTCTTTTTCATCCATGACATCGCTCCTTTCTCAGTTCATTCAATGAGAACAAGCCCGTATACATCCCGCTCTTGTGCATGACCTCGAACCACTTCAATGGGAAGCCCCTGGGCCCTGGCGGTCTGAAATACGTCTATACCGCAGGATTCCATGGACGGTCTCATGCGGTCCGGGTGAATGCAATTTTTCGAGGTGTCACATTTTTTGCACCGCGTGCAGGGCCCGCAGCCCATACCAAAGGCCTTATAATATCCATCCAGAAACAACGTTGTCTCCAGGTCGACGATGAGATCGTTAAGCGTGTTCACCAGTTCGTAACCTTTTATCCAGTGGCGATGAACAAGCATGGCGTGTTTATAGGAATCAAGGATCGACCGGGTCCTTTCATAATCCGGGGTGTAGGGCGGACATGACCTTCTGAGACCGTATCCCTCGCACCCGAACTCGCACTTCAGGCGCACCCAGGGGGCCGTACGAACCAGAGACGTGTCGACAATGACAGCGTGATCCGCCCCTTTCTTCCTCGCAATGTCTACATATTTCCCGAATTCCATAGAGTCCATAAATGTACGTACAATATAGGATTCCCCCCGGGATTGGTCAAGGTACCGGGGTTTCTATACGGTCAGCCTGTCTACTGTCGCTTCGCCGATGGTTTTCTTTGCAAGGAGGGCCATGAGGAGCCTGTCGAGGCCCACGGAAACGCCGGCAATAGGGCCATTTATTGTTCCCAGGGCGTCGAGGAAGAATTCGTCGATGGGGAAGGAAGGTTTTCCGAGGCGACAGCGGTGTGCGTTGTCTTCGATGAAGCGTTCGCGCTGTTGATGGGGATCGGTAAGTTCCGTGTAGCCGTTGGCGATCTCCAGGCCGTCGATGTAGAGTTCGAAACGCTCCACCATGCGGTCGTTGTCGTCACGCTTTTTTGCCATCGTTGAAATGGAAAAGGGCCACCCGGCGACGATATAAGGCTTTTCGCCTCTCAGGGTCTCTTCGATCTCTTGTATGAGGACCTTGAAAAACAGATCGTTCCAGTCATCTTTTTCGTCGATACCGGGGAAAGGCTTTTGTCTGAGGGCCTCAAAGAATTCGTCGCGATCGAGGCGGAAGGGGTCGAATCCCATTATGTCCCGGAAAAGGGCGTCAAGCTGATGCAGGGGGTAGGGTCGGCGAAAACGCTCCGGCGGGCCGGCAGAAAGCCTGCGGGAAACGAACTCCACGAGATCGCAGGTCTCGTCCATAGCCTCTTCGTATGACCCTTCGCGGTACCATTCCACCATGGTGAATTCCGTGTTGTGCAGCTCCTGATGATCCTCCACCCGCCAGACCTTGCATACCTGGAAGATCCTTGCTATGCCAGCCCGGAGGAGTTTCTTCATGCCCATCTCGGGGGATGTGTGAAGGAAGAAAGGACCCTTTTCCCCGACATGGACGGTAAGCGGGTCGATATGGGTATCCGGAGGCGCCGTGGCCATGAGGTTTGCCGTCTCGACCTCAAGGTAGCCGCGCTCGTAGAAAAAATCGCGCGTCGCGCGAAGCATTTCGTGGCGCGCCTTGATAGTATTTTGCATCGTTCGTATATCCTCTATTCCCATGACCTGACCGGCGAGTGCGTTATTGCATTTTATACAGCAAACAAGTATACTTTGTCCAACTGTGGCCTTTACGGAGAGGTGACCGAGTAGGCCGAAGGTGCTCGCCTGCTAAGCGAGTGTACGGATAAACCCGTACCCAGGGTTCAAATCCCTGCCTCTCCGCCATTCAAAAAACAGCTCAAAAATTCCGCACTTCGCCTTTCAGATTAAATACAAAAACAGGTTTAATGGAAGAATCTTGCATTCAAGACAAGATGGGTCCATATGCTTGCCGCGTAGCCAAGCCCAATTGCCCAGGTCCATTTCAGGTGGCCGGCGAACGTATATGCTCCTCTCGCACTACCCATCAAGCCAACGCCGGCGGCGGAGCCGACGGAGAGCAGACTTCCCCCTACGCCGGCCGTCAAAGTCACGAGGAGCCACTGGCCCGAAGACATATCGGGGTTCATCGTCAACACCGCATACATTACGGGAATATTGTCAATCAGGGCCGAAATGATTCCGATCATTACATTTGCAGGTGTGGGACCGAGGGCGTAGAGATATTCGGACATGATCGCGAGGTATCCCAACTGTCCGAGTCCGCCCACGCAAAAAATAATGCCGTAAAAGAAAAGCAGCGTGTCCCATTCGGCGCGGGCGACCTTCCTGAAGAGATCGAAACCCCTGGCTTTATCGTGACCCATTATATCAAGAGGATCCTCGATACAACGATGCCGCTGCTCTATTCTTTTCAGGTAATATCCGAAAAAAGACAGATACCCTAGTCCGAGCATCATTCCAAGGGCGGGTGGAAGGTGGAGGGTGTTATGGAATAATACCGCCGTAATAATCGTCAAGGCGAAGAGAATCATGATTCGGCGTGCGCCGGCTTTCATTTTGAGAGGTATTATGGACCTCTGTTTTACCTCGTTGGGAACGGTGAAGCTCATGATTATTGCCGGAATGAGCCAATTTATTGCGGCCGGAATGAAGAGTGCAAAGAATTCTCCAAAGGGAAGCTTGCCTTTCTGCCAGACCATCAGCGTTGTTATATCGCCGAAAGGTGAAAAAGCACCGCCGGCATTTGCCGCGACAACGATATTGATGCAGGACACCACGATGAATCTTTTGTTGTTGCGCGCGACCGCTATTACCACGGCACCCATGAGGAGTGCCGTGGTCAGATTGTCGCATACCGGAGAGATGAAAAAGGACAGGATGCCCGTCATCCAGTATATTTTTCTCAGTCCGAATCCTTTGCTGACAAGCCAGGAGGTCAGGGCCTCGAAGACTTTTCTTTCTTCCAGTGCGTTGATATATGTCATCGCGGCGAGAAGGAAGAGGAAGAGTTCGACGTATTCGGCCAGATTGCGCACGATAGCCTCATGGATAACATCCTGCCTGCCCACGCCGATGTATGCAAGCGCGACGAGAATCCAGATGACGCTGCCTGCAACCATGACCGGCTTGCTTTTTCTGAGATGGAGCCTCTCCTCGCAGATTACGACCACGTATGCCGCAACAAAAAGGCAGAGGGCAATGATACCGAAGGCGGATGTCGCAAGGTTCAAAGATTGATCGTTACTGCCGCTTGCTCCCGCGCAAACAGGCAAGGCCATAAGCGCTGCCAGCGACATGAATAGACGGATACCTTTCTTCATTTCTCTTTTTCCTCATATGGCGCTTTGATGCCCTGGTTGGATGTGCGGTGTATAGGTATAAAACTCTTCTACTTTGCCACAGGATCCACCTTCGTCATCCAATGATTGACTTCTTTTCTGCGGAGGAAGATCCTGACATCAAGCTTATGGCTCGTATGTTTCCGTCCACATAGTGTCATTCCAGGTCAACAGGAACAAAAGATACCTGAGTCCGGCCAGGGGAAGCATCAGGCAATACCTGATATTCGCGGTGAAAAACCCTTATTGAAGTGGGGAAAATGGAGTAAGCCGGCAGAAAAAGAAAATCCGGAGACAGGGATCTTCCCTTCGCCTGAGAGGTTTGCTTGTCTTTAACCCGAAACCTTGAACTGTTTTTTACGGTTTTCCCACGAGGGCCTTGATCTTCGGCATAGCTCTTTCCGTTGCCTTTATGCCTTCTTCCATGAGGGTCTTTTTCTGGGAAAAATCGAACATGGAGATGCCCTTCGTGTCCGGTTCGAGGATGACGTCGGCATAGGAGAGTTTCGTTTTCGAATTTACATGCATCATGATCGCTATGGATTGGGCGATGACATCTATGACGGAGGTTATATCTCCATCCTTTATGTCCTTTTGCAGGTTGACGGCAATTATGACGTTGGCGCCTTTGGACCGGGCCACCTCGCATGCGATGTTGCTTGTGACGCCGCCGTCCACGAGGGTCCGGTTGCCGAAGGCAACGGGTACGAAGATCCCGGGGATGGCGGAGGAGGCATGGATGGCCTTGGCGAGAGAACCTCTCTCCAGCGTGACGGTCTCACCGGTGTTGAGGTCCGTGGCAACGGGATAAAAGGGTATTTTCGTCGCCTCNNAGGATGTCGCCCCTGTTGATCTTAAAGGCGGTCCATTCAAGCTGAAAACTGTCGGGATTTGACGCGTATATCCCGCCGATCAGGCTGCCGACGCTTGTGCCCACGATCATATGGATGGGGATCTTCTCCTTTTCCAGGGCCCGAAGCACACCCACGTGCGCGAAACCCTTGGCCGAGCCGCCCCCGAGAACAAGGGCCACCTTCGGTTCCGCCTTCTTGACGACGGGCGCGCTCTGGCAGGAACAGACGATGAAGAGGACGGCCAGGCAGAGGATTAACCGTTTAATACCCACCTCTCATTCCGACGAAGGGGTTATAGAGCTTTTCCCGCCCGATGGTGCTGCGCGTCGAATCGCCATAGTTGTGTCCCGGCGCGACCACGGTATCGTCGGGAAGTGCGAAAAGCTTTTTCTGGACCGAGGCCAGGAGTGTTTCCCATGAGCCCCCGTCAAGGTCGGTTCTGCCCACGCTTCCCACGAAAAGCGTGTCGCCGGTGAAGACCATGCCCGTGTGGTACAGGGATATGCTGCCCGGTGAATGTCCGGGTGTGTGGATCACCGAAAGGGATGTATTGCCGATGGTGATGCTGTCGCCGTCACGGACGGTCTTGTCGGCGGGCGGCGACGGCTCCCCGCCGAACATTTGAAACGAATGCGGCGACTGGTGGATAAGGGCCGGGGCCTCTATCTGGTGGATGATAATTTGAGCACCGGTGAGGTCCTTCATCCGCTTGTTGCCCATGATGTGGTCCACATGACAGTGGGTGTTCACTATATATCTAATGGTATAGCCCCGCGTCTTCGCCTCGTCGAATATACGATCGCAATCCGCGGCCGGGTCGATGACAAGGGCTTCCTTCGTCTCTTTGCAGGCCACTATGTAAGTAAATATGGCAAAACTGCCCACTTCCATTTGTTTCACGAACATGAAAGCCTCCTTTAATGTAGTCTCAATTTAATACTTTTTGGTGCCGTTTATCAAATTTTTTGGTAATATCTTGCACAACAGCCGATCATTCACAGAGGGAGGGAAAATGAGGCCAGTGTTCATTGAGGCGCGTGATCTGCCTGACGCGTGGTTCCAGTGCATATACCGCATATTCGAGGATGACGGGGTCCATGAGTACGTCATAGACCGCGGCTCTTTCGAAGGCAACAAGCGCCGGGAGTTCGACCTTGTCATGGTTCACATAAAGTACCCCGGGGCCGTCCCCCTCATTCCCGACATTCCGGCCGAGCTCGGCATCCCCGCCCCCACGTCGATGGATTACGTCGAGGAGTACCTCCAATACCTCATGACCGACAAGAAGGCCCCCAACGAGCTCTATACATATGGAGAGAGACTTACCAACCCCAAGGTTTTCGTGGACGGACGGGAGGTTGCATGCGGTATCAACCCCGTTAACGAGGTGATCGACATCTACAAAAAGGGGAATTATGGGACCAATCAGGCAATAATGGAAATAGGGATGCCTTCGGACATCATCCTCGAAGACCCTCCGTGCCTGAGGCTCATCGATACGCGGGTCACCGACGGCAAGCTCCATTTTGTCCTTTATTTCCGCAGCTGGGACCTCTGGGCAGGTTTCCCGTCGAACCTGGCCGCCATCCAGCTTCTGAAGGAGTACATGTGCCAGGAGATAGGCATCGAAGATGGAACGATCACCGCTGTCAGCAAGGGGCTCCACCTGTACGAATACACCTTCGGGTTTGCCCTGCAGCGCCTGCGCAGGGACACGAAATAAACGTAAGGCCGCCTATTATCCGGTCAGTCCGGTTCGGGTGTGCATGGACATTGCCGCGAATTGATTGCGGATGTTCTTTTGAATCTCCTCTATATTGGTATCCCCGGTAATTTCCATGGTCTGGTACCGGTCCCGGTGGGGGTCGAGGATCGTAAGGATAAGGATGTTGCCGTCCGATGGGATTAGTTCCATGAAGATCTTGTTCTCGAAGAGAATAACGATGCCGTAATGACGGGGAACGATGAGGCTGTCCCTGCATGAATAAGCCGCAAAGCTGAGGAGGTCGTTCAGTATCGCGGCCATTTCCGGTGAATCGAACCGCTCCAGGTGTTTGGTGACGGAAGGGCGGTGCAGGCAACCCGCAAGTTCCCTTTCTATGCACGGCCGGTCGCTATATTGCTCCGTTTCGGCGAACCTTTCCTCCAGGTGATAGCTGAGATCCACGATCTCGGGATACGTAAAAGACCCTTTTGACCAGAGGGAGTCAAAGATATCCTCCGCCCTCTTCCAGCCAAGGGAACTTTCGATGTCGATAAAGAGGTTTCTCCGAAGTGTCCTGTCAAAAAAGCTTTCGATGCCCAGCCGCTCCATCCTGCTGTCGACATAAAGGCTCCAGATCTGATTATAGCGGTCCCGAATGAAAGGCTCTTTTTCCTCGTCGGGGGTGATGCCGGGATTGTAGAGAAAAGCGGGGTCGAGTACGTCGGCGATGTAGATAAAAAGCCGGTAAATGCGGCCATAGAGAAAGGCTTCGTCCATCCAGACATACGTCTTGACGTCGAGAGCGCCTCTTTTTCGTTTGATCAGGGCCTTTTCCAGCCAGGGCGAGTCTGCCCCTTCGATGACGACATTATTTATCTGTCGCGAAATACCGAGCTTTTCGATGACCGATTGGACGAGTGCTTTCTTCTCTTGCACTTAAAATTCGCCTTCAAGGCTGTATAGCTCAAGAAGGAGAGTTTTCGCTTTCATCCATTTGGAATCACGATTGGTTGAGAAGGGTGTTGTCTGGAGGTATTCCGTAAGGTATTTCCGGGCCCGTTCCGACTCGTTGCGTTTGGCATAGATATAACCAAGGTTATACAGAGAGGCCTCGTATGCCGCTGTATACCTCGGGATGAGCTGGTTCAGCCCCTTTAGTTTCAGGTAGAGCTGTTCCTTGTCTTTCGTGGGACCGGCGGGGTCGTTGACGGCCTTTTCATACTGACCCTTGATAAATTTTACCGTCGTGAGCACTTCTTTCGTGTAATCGTGTATCTTCAGCGTCGTACGCAGCGATGTGTCGTATTCATTTTTCTTAAGAAGCTCATCCACGCGTTTCTGGCTGGCCTGAAGGTTGGCGTCGTTAATGACACCAGCGTCTTTCTGAGGGGCAGGCTTCGCCTTTTTCTCAGGAGGGGCGGCGACAGCACAGAAGAACAGACCGGAGACAAAAAATACCGCGACCATGAATATGGCGGCGGCTGCACATGTCGTCTTCCGGCCTCGATTTTTCAAGACCATTGCGTCACATTTCATAGGAACCCGTGTCCCCCTTCTTATCTCTGGAAAATGGCGGTGCAGGGATTTGAACCCCGGACACTGCGGATATGAGCCGCATGCTCTGACCACCTGAGCTACACCGCCTTGCCTCTTGATATAAGCCATAAAGCCCCGTATTGTCAATAAAAAACAGGTTANNTAACCTGTTTTCTCTACCTTATCCCCAGCACTTTATGCATCTGCAGGCCGAGGCGCCATGGGGGATGGGTGAGACAGTAGTCGAGGCACAGGCGGGTGTTCTCGTCCAGAAACTGGTTATCGACGGGTTGGAGGATGAAATGGCTAAAATTCAGGGTTTCGAAGGCGGCCGGGTCCAGCCCGTTCTGGGGATGGAGAAGTTTCAGCTCGTCGCCGCTGGTGATTACGATGGGGGCGCCTGCCTTGGGGCTGACGGTTATCCAGTCCATGCCGTCCGGGATTGGGAGCGTTCCGTTCGTTTCGATGGCGATCTCCCAGTTGCGGCTGTGGAGTTCGTCGATGAGAGCCGTGTCGATCTGGAGCGCGGGCTCCCCCCCTGTGATGACAACGAAAGATCTGCGGCCTGCTTTGGGTGGGCAAGGCAGACGTTGTGCCATTGCTGCGGCGACAT